>CANPWW010000125.1 GCA_947585115.1 uncultured Monoglobus sp. | reverse complement strand
AGAATTTTGACGACGCGCTCGACAAGGCGGAACAGCTCATCGCCGACGGCGGCTACGGCCACACCTCCTCGGTTTACCTCAACACTGTGACCGAGCGCGAAAAGCTCGAAAAATTCGGCGAGAGAATGAAGACCTGCCGCATACTTGTGAACACGCCCTCGTCCCACGGCGGAATCGGAGATCTGTATAATTTTAAGCTCAGCCCCTCGCTGACTCTGGGCTGCGGCTCATGGGGCGGCAACTCGGTGTCCGAAAACGTTGGCGTTAAGCATCTTATCAACATAAAGACCGTCGCTGAGAGGAGAGAGAACATGCTGTGGTTCAGAACGCCCGAAAAGGTGTATATCAAAAAAGGCTGTCTGCCGGTCGCTCTCGAGGAGCTTAAAACCGTGATGAACAAAAAGAAAGCGTTTATCGTGACCGACGAGTTCCTTTATAAAAACGGATATTCAAAAGCCATAACCGACAAGCTCGATGAGATGGGCATCACGCACACCACATTCTTCAACGTGGCGCCCGACCCGTCTCTCGCGTCGGCCAAAGAGGGCGCCGAGGCGATGCGCGCCTTTGAGCCCGACGTGATAATCGCGCTGGGCGGCGGCTCCGCCATGGACGCCGGCAAGATAATGTGGGTGCTGTATGAGCATCCCGAGGCGGACTTCATGGATATGGCGATGCGCTTTATCGACATAAGAAAGCGCGTTTACACCTTCCCCCATATGGGAGATAAGGCCGACTTTATCGCCGTACCCACCTCCGCCGGAACAGGTTCCGAGGTAACGCCTTTCGCAGTAATCACCGACGAAAAGACGGGCATAAAATATCCTCTCGCAGACTACGAGCTTATGCCCGACATGGCTATAGTCGACGCCGACCTGATGATGAATATGCCGAAGGGCCTGACATCCGCTTCGGGAATCGACGCGCTGACCCACGCGCTTGAGGCATACGTTTCGGTCATGGCGACCGAGTTCACCGACGGCATCGCCTTAAAAGCGATACAGACCATATTCGACTATCTGCCCGCGGCTTACGCCGAAGGCGCTGCGAACCCCAAGGCGAGAGAAAAAATGGCTCACGCTTCCTGCATGGCCGGCATGGCTTTCGCCAACGCTTTTCTTGGAGTGTGCCACTCTCTGGCCCACAAGCTGGGCGCGTACCACCACATTCCCCACGGCGTCGCCAACGCGCTGCTTATCTGCGACGTTATGAGATACAACGCGGCCGAGGCTCCGCAGAAGATGGGAACCTTCCCGCAGTACGACCATCCGCGCGCTCTCGCGAGATACGCCGAGATCGCCGACTTCCTGCACCTGGGCGGCAGGACCGACGAGGAGAAGCTAGAAAAACTCATAGCGAAGATCGAGGAGCTCAAAGAGGCGGTCGGCATAAAGAAAACCATCCGCGATTACGGAGTTGAGGAAGATAAATTCCTTGAAACTCTCGACGAGATGACCGAAATGGCGTTTGACGATCAATGCACAGGCGCGAATCCGCGCTATCCGCTGATGAGCGAGCTTAAAGAACTGTACAAAGGCGCATATTACGGAAAGGAGAATTAAGATGAATCTGAATAATGTTATCGCGACCAGACCCGACAAAACCGTGTACCGCGACGGAGACGCGGCGATCAAGGTGTTTGCCGAAAACTACAAAACCGCCGACGTATTAAACGAGGCGCTTAACACCGCGAGGATCGAGGAAACAGGCCTGAATATCCCGAAGATCCGCGAAGTCACCAAGATAGACGGCAAGTGGGCGATCATCACCGATTTTATAGAGGGCGAGACGCTGGCGTCACTCATGGAAAAAAATCCCGAAAAAGAGGACGAGTACCTCGATCTTTTTGTTGATACTCAGCTTGAGATACAGAACAAATCATGTCCGCTGCTCAACAAGATACACGACAAGATGAACAGAAAAATCTCCGAGAGCGCGCTTGACGCCACAACGAGATACGAGCTGCACACGCGCCTGAACGGAATGAAGAAACACACCAAGGTGCTGCACGGCGACTATAACCCCTCGAACGTGATAATCACAAAAGACGGAACGCCGTATATCCTCGACTGGTCCCACGCGACCCAGGGCAACGCCTCCGAGGACGTGGCGCGGACGTATTTGCTGTTCAAGCTTGAGAAAAAAGACGCGCTGGCGGAAAAATATATAAAGCTGTTCTGCAAAAAGTCGGACACCGCCCTGCAGTACGTCCAATCATGGCTGCCGATCGTGGCCGCCTCGCAGCTTGTGAAAAACAAGCCCGAGGAAAAAGACTTCCTCGAAAGCTGGATAAACGTAGTAGACTACGAATAAGCGCAAAGCGCCACAAAACCCAAAAGCCGTCGGCCGCAAAATCAAGGCTCTGCGGAAAAAGATATGTAGGTAGTAAACTACTTACTTCGAGATGGCAAAAATCATGGGTTTAAACTTAGGTTAATGTGCCAATAATCATATATTGGCTTTTGCCGCAATGCAGGGTGCGTCTCTGCTGAAGAGCAACCGGAGCGGTCTTGCGGATTTTGCACTGAAACGGGCGGCTTGCCGCTCGTTTTCCCGTTTC
>CANPWW010000124.1 GCA_947585115.1 uncultured Monoglobus sp. | reverse complement strand
CTAATCGTATCTTTGTGTATCTACGATTAACCAAAATACCTCTTGAGTAAGCCTTCAAAGCCCTTTCCATGTCTTGCCTCGTCCTTCGCCATCTCGTGAACGGTGTCGTGGATCGCGTCATAGTTCAGCTCTTTCGCCAGCTTAGCCAGCTCCAGCTTGCCCGCCGTCGCGCCGCACTCGGCCTCGGCTCTCAGCTGCAGGTTCTTCTTGGTGTCGGGATATACCACCTCGCCCAGCAGCTCGGCGAACTTGGCCGCGTGCTCGGCTTCCTCATAGGCCGCCTGTTGATAGAAAGCGCCGATCTCGGGATAACCCTCGCGGATAGCCTGTCTCGCCATTGCCAGATACATGCCTACCTCGGTGCACTCGCCGGTGAAGTTAGCCTTGAGACCCTCGATAACTCTGGGGTCAACGTCCTTGGCGATGCCGATAACGTGCTCGCACGCCCACGAGAGGCCGCCCTCCTGAGGCTTAAAAGCGCTCGCGGGAGCCTTGCACTGAGGACATTGCTCGGGAGCCGACTCGCCTTCGTAAATATATCCGCATACACCGCATACCCATTTTTTCATATAAATTACCTCCATATAAAATTTAGATTTTTCGGCGCGGCACACCGCACCATAATTGTTCTAATCAGTGAACATTATTGTTTATATTTTATTACACACAAGCAAAGTTGTCAAGAATTTTTTTATCTTTTGTCGTATTCTATGTATTCGCGGTGGGGGGAGACGTTTTTGTAGGACGGTCTGATGATCTTGCCGGCGTTTATAAGCTCCTCGAGACGGTGGGCGCTCCAGCCCGCGATCCTCGCCACCGCGAAGATCGGGGTGAAAAGCTCGGTCGGCAGGTCGAGCATTTTGTAGACAAAGCCGCTGTAGAAATCCACGTTGGCGCTAACGCCCTTGTATATCTTCCTCTTTTCGGCTATCACCTCGGGCGCGAGCCGCTCTATCATCGCGTAGAGCTTGTATTCCCCGGTTCGGCCCTTTTCCTCGGAAAGCCGCTTTACAAACGAGCTGAACACCTTGGCTCTCGGGTCGGACACCGAGTACACCGCGTGGCCCATGCCGTATATAAGGCCGCTCCTGTCGTTCACCTCGCCGTTTAACATTCGGCGCAGGTACTCTCTTATCTCGTCCTCGTCGTTCCAGTCGGAAATATTCTCTTTTATGTTCTCGAACATGTCCACAACCTTTATATTGGCTCCGCCGTGCTTGGGACCTTTGAGGGAGCCCAGCGCCGCCGCGATGACCGAATATGTGTCGGTGCCCGAGCTTGTCACCACGTGGTCGGTGAAGGTGGAGTTGTTTCCGCCGCCGTGCTCCGCGTGGAGTATCAGCGCGATGTCGAGGATCGCGGCCTCGATCTTGGTGAATTTTCCGTCGGGTCTCAGGCAGTGCAGGATATTTTCCGCCGTCGAGTAGGACGAGACAGGCTGATGTATAAACAGGCTGTTGCCCGCGTAGTAGTGGTTATACGCCTGATAGCCGTACACCGAGAACAGCGGGAACAGCGCGATAAGCTCAAGGCACTGGCGCAGCACGTTTGGTATAGACGTGTCGTTCGCCTTTTCGTCGTAGGCGAACAGGGTCAGCACGCTGCGCTGGAGCGTGTTCATCATGTCGCTGCTGGGCGCCTTTAGTATAATATCGCGCACAAAGCTGGTGGGCAGCTTGCGGTACTCGGAAAGCTGCTTTAAAAACGCCTCGAGCTCGGTCTTGCTCGGCAGTTCGCCGAACAAAAGCAGGTAGGCGGTCTCCTCAAAGCCGAACCTGCGCCCTTTTAAGTTCTTCACAATATCTATTATATTATAGCCCCTGTAGTACAGCTCGCCGTCGCACTGGACCTTTTTTCCGTCGACAACTTTGTTGGAAATAATCTCGGAAATCTCGGTGAGGCCCGTCAGAACGCCCTTTCCGTCAAGGTCCCTGAGGCCGCGCTTGACGTCATACTTGGTATAAAGCGACGGATCGATTTTGCATATTTCCACACACTTTTTTGAAAGCTCGTACACTTCCGGAGAAATCACGGACAGCCTTTTCATATAAATCCCCCTTCTTCGAAAAACTTGATAAACATACTTAAATTATAGCATTTTTTCCAAACACAGTCAATCGAAAAAATAAATATTCATAAATTGTTAATATGACAAAAGGCGACAAAAAGCGGCCCGAAAGCCGCTTTTTGAATATAGAAAACTCCGTTTTTAAAAATTTATTTATCAAGGCTCTGCATGTACTCGTCCATGGCGTCGGCCACCTGCTTGGAGTACTTGACGGCCTCGACCACTGTCTTGGCGCCGCGGACTATGTCGCCCGAGGCGAAAATACCGTCACGGGTGGTCTCGCCGTATTTGTTAGTTATCAGCAGGCCCTTTTTGTTGGTGTCGATGCCCTTCGTCCTCGACAATATCTGCTCCTGGGCGCCCTGACTGATCGAGATTATGACCGAATCGGACGGATAGAGCTTTTCGGTGCCCTCGATCTTTTCGATGCTGCCGTCCTCGTTTATCTTCGCGTCGGCGAAAATCACGCCGTCGGTCTTGATCTCAACGGGTATCTTGCGGTTCTGGAACATTACGCCGTCGATCTTGGCGTACTCGTATTCCTGATTGCTGGCCGCCACCTCGTCGGTGCGGTTGAATACCGTCACGTAGCGCACGCCGTGCCTTATGGCAGTC
>CANPWW010000123.1 GCA_947585115.1 uncultured Monoglobus sp. | reverse complement strand
CCGACACTACTATCACAGGACCCGGACCCGCGACAGGCGAGGTTCAGATGCCCTTCACGGACGTGGCGACGACCGATTGGTATTATCCCTACGTTCAGAATGTTTACTCAATGGGCATCATGAACGGCGAAAGCGAGACCCTGTTCGGACCCAACGACACTCTGACACGCGGCATGCTGGTTACGATACTCGGCAGATTTGACAAGGCTGACACATCGGCGGTATCATCGTTCGCGGACGTTGACCCGAATGAGTACTACGCGCCTTACATCGCGTGGGCTGCCGCTAACGGAATAGTTGACGGCGTTGGAGGAAACATGTTTGCTCCCAATGATCCCGTAACTCGCGAGCAGGCGGCGATGATAATCACCGGCTACTACACCTACAAGGGACAGGGTCCCACCTACCACACCGACATGGGACAGGGTACCACAAGCGAATGGCCTATACAGCTTGAGTACACCGACCTCGCGCAGATTTCCGACTGGGCTGTTGAAGGCGTAATGTTCTGCACAATGAAGCAGGTTATGACCGGAAACGACGCGGGCGCGTTTGAGCCGCAGTCACCCATAACCAGAGCCGAATTCGCCGCGGTTATGAGCAGGATCTGATCCTAAAAATTCAGCGCCTCCCAATTGGGAGGCGCTTTTTTATTATGCATCACCATTAGTCAACGTAGTAATTAGCGATTAGCGAATAGAACGGGCGGCAGATTGCCGCCCCTACGGGTTTGAAATAATTCATTCTGATTGGCGATCAAATACATCAACTACGCCTGTAGGGGCGGATATTATCCGCCCGCCCAGCTCCCCTCCTAAAGGAAGGATAGCCTTTTTATGCCTCCCTACGCAAGAGGGGGCGCCTATTTTACCTCCTCCCGGGAGGAGGTGTCAGGCGTAAGCCTAACGGAGGTGGGAACGTAGAAACTAGGATTAATGAATCGGAGACACCTCATCAGTCAGACTTCGTCTGACAACTTCCCCCTCAAGGGGAAGCCTGTTTAGGGCTCCCGCGAAACGCCAACGAAGTGCGTTTCGTGGGAAAAGCGGAAAAATGACCGTCCAAAAAAGAAAGTCATGCTTTGCATGACTTTCGTAAACAGGCGGTCATTTTTCCGCTGGTATGCCCGGCGGGATTCGAACCCGCGACCTTCAGAGTCGGAGTCTGACACTCTATCCAACTGAGCTACGGACACATATTCACAGGAAATTATTATATCACAGGTTTTCGGCTTTTGCAAGCCTTAATTTGAAAAACCGGGCGGAAATTCCGCCCGGCATCTTACTTTTGGGGTGTTATTCCCGAAACATCGACTTCCATTGAGTCCGCTTTACCGCTGAGCGGTTTGTAATTGATAAGAAACTTTGCCGCCTTCTTTGGCGTAAGATAATAAAGCTCGGACATTACGGTTCTTGCGTCAAGCTCATTTTTTATATTTGAGAGCGTTGTGCTGCCGATCTTCTCGCCGTTTTCATCAAGGCTCACGATCTCAAGACCGTCGGCGCCGAGCATATTTTCGGGATAGTCCCAGGTTATCGACATATCCTCGTGCACGATCGGATCTCTGCCCGCCGCTACTTTGAATTCGCTTCCGTCGAGGTTTTCAAGATACAGCTGTCCGCTTCCGAATTCCGCGCCGTTAAAACTCTTTTCGAAAACAAGTCGCGCGGAGCAGCCCATAAGATATGGCTTAACTTCCGGCATATCATCAAGATACAGCGAGCCGTTTATAGTCACGTTTTTAAGCTTCAGGTACTCCGAGCCCGAAAGGTCGCTCAGGTACAGATCGCCGTTAATCACCGCGTTTTCAAACAGCAGAGACGAGTTTATTATCACGTTTCCGTTATAGTATCTGACCTCGTCGGTGCCGTATATGAGTTCTTTGCCGTAATAGTAGGGCGCGAGCCTGTCCATGATCTCAAACATGTCATTATAGGTAAAGCGCTTTTTTGAGAGATCTGCTCCGCTCAGATAACCCGATGAATACATCGCCGAGACAACGGGCTTTGCCCAATCGGAAATATTTGACGCTTGGGCTGCAGGATCCGTTTCATCTGTCTCTTCAACATAAAACGCTCTGGCGAGCATGGCATACGCTTCATCGGGAGCGACCTCGCGGTCGGGCTCGATATATCCGCGGTAACCTGTCATTATGTCATAATAAGTGAGCATCTGCAAAGCACCTCTGCGCCAATCGGCCGGCATGTCATATATGTCGTCGCTGAACGTGTGGCTGAACCCCATAACGTTTGAGAGGACAACGGCGAACTCTCCGCGGTTCATCACGCTGTCACCGCGCGGCGTTTCGGGAAATCCATCAAACGCGCCGCGCGCTGTCCAGCGGTCATAGGGCGAAACATAGCTTTCGACCACCGCCTCGTTTTCCCGCGCGTCGTCCGCCTTGGGCAGAAAATTAACCGCATTGTCTGTTTTGATGTTGTGGGGCTCGGACGTCGCTCCGTTTTTCTCATCATAAGCGTTCTTTAAATAATCAATGTTTTTCACTCTTGAGATGCCGCCATAGCCGCCGCTGCTGTACTCGGCGTTCAGCATGCGGTAAAACATTTCAAAGAAACAGCCCCGGGTAATGACCTTATCCGCGTTTGTACTGTCGGCGCTGTCGATTATGCCCTTATCATACGCTTCCGCGTATCTTTCATCGACTGTATAGCTGTAATCCGAATACTCTCTGACGCAGCCGTAGGTGTCGGTCA
>CANPWW010000122.1 GCA_947585115.1 uncultured Monoglobus sp. | reverse complement strand
CTATGATGATTTTGAAGCTCAAGTAATATTGGCGGTATACAACAAAAACGGCGCGCTGATCGAAATGCAGAATTATTCTGCTTGGGACGAGGTTTTGTTTTTTAGCACAAACTTGCAAAACACAAACATAAAAGTAATGCTCTGGAGCGATATGGACAGTGCTAAACCCCTTGCCGAAACCGCCGAGATGAGTTTGTAAAAAAATTAATTCCCAATTAAATCCGAGGGGACGGGACGTCGAGGGCGCCGTCCCCTACGGCATCAATTTTCCCTTTTTAGACGAAAATGTCAAGAATTATTCTTCTAATTTTCATCTAATTTCTTTTAATTTTCTTCTAATTTTATAATTTTTCTTCTAAACTCATCTGTTTTTCTTCTAAATTCTTATAAATTCATCTAAATTCTTCTAATTTTCTTATAAATTCATCTAAAATGTAATCTTTCACGCAGTTTAAAAAATCCCCTGTTGTAAAATAAGGACAATCGCTTGTGCAAGCGCGCATTGGATATTGACTAAATAACAAAAACGCGGTATAATATACACATATTATTTTTCGCAAAAGAGGGATGTTTATGAAAATCAAAAAATTGAGCTTTGTTGTTTGGCTCGCCATACTGTGCGTGGCGCTTTCGACTGTTTATATGCCGGCGTTTGCCGCGGACGCTTCGGTTTATTACACATCGGAGCCGACGGTTTCCGGAAACACCGTCTCGGCAAAGGTAATGAACACAAGCGGTTCCGACGTTATGTTCATCGCAGCGGCATACAAAGAAGGTTCTCTTATTGACGCCGAGGTCAAGACCGTGCCGAGCGGCGGCGAAACGGAAGTTTCGGCAAAGCTGGACGGCGCGTCATACGGCGTCAAATGCTATCTCTGGTCGGATAACTCGATCACACCTCACGGCGAGCCCGCGGCGGCCGTGTTTGACAAGCTGCCCGCTTTCCCGGGAGCCGAGGGCGGCGGAATGTGGACGACGGGCGCCAGAGGCGGAGACAAGCCCGAGGTTTACCACGTTTACAAGCTGACCGACGACGGCAGCTACGGCACGTTCCGCGACGCGGTATCGCAGCCGAACAGAATAATCGTGTTCGACGTCGTGGGAAACATTGAGCTTTCCGACACGCTTACGATCAAGGCTGACAATCTGACGATCCTGGGTCAGACCGCTCCCGGAATGGGCGTGTGCGTTAAGAACTGCAACACCGACATCACCGGAAACAACGTTATTCTGCGCTACATGCGTTTCAGAATGGGCGACGAAAAGACCATGGAAGAGGACACGATCGGAAGCCGCGGCAGGCACAATATAATCGTTGATCACTGCTCGTTCAGCTGGAGCGTCGACGAGTGCGCCTCGTTCTATGAGGTTACCGACTTTACCATGCAGTGGTGCATAGTTGCCGAGAGCCTCAAGCACTCGGTTCACGCCAAGGAAGCCCACGGCTACGCGGGAATCTGGGGCGGCACAAACGCCAGCTTCCATCACAATCTGCTGGCGCATCACGACAGCAGGAACCCGAGGATCGCCGAGGGCCCGTTTGTAGGCGAATCCGATTATGACATGAGCAAACAAACGAGCCTGACCGACCTTCGGAACAACGTTATCTACAACTGGGGCGGCAATTCGGCGTACGGCGGACAGGGCGCCGCGGCCGCAAATATAATAAACAGCTACTACAAATACGGCCCGTCAACATCAAATCGTGTGAAAAGCAGGATCTTCCAGACCACTTCCACGGGCAACGACATAACGTCTCCGTGGAGCACCGACATATATGTTGACGGAAACTATGTTGACGGAAACGCCGATGTCACCGCCGACAACTCAAAGGGAGTTGACGAGGACAGCTCGGCATCCAAAAAATATATCTGGACAAAGAATAATATAACCGACGAGGCGAAGGCGGTTCACTTTAAGTTCGAAAACGACTATCCCGTCACCACCCAGACAGCTGAGGCTGCATATCAGTCGGTGCTTGAAAGCGCGGGCGCCAGCATCGCGCGCGATTCCGCGGACCAGCGGGTTATAGACGACACCAAGAACCGCACGGGCATAAAAATAGTCAAGGACTATGACGATGACGGCGTTACAAAGACCGACACTACCTACGGCATAATCAACTCGCCCTCTGATGTTGGCGGATATCCGGAACTCACCGGAACCAAATCAAAGGACAGCGACGGCGACGGAATTCCCAACGAGTGGGAGGACAAAAACGGTCTTGACAAGAACAGCGCGGACGACGGCCTCGCCATATCGGCAAGCGGCTATACCAATCTTGAGGTATACGCCAACGCGCTGGCCGACAGGAGCTACACCCCCGACCCCGCATACGATCCGAACGCGCAGGACTTTGACCCCTCGGTAAACGAGCCCGAGCCCACATCCGGGCCCTCGACGCAGCCCACTCTTGAGCTTGTGAACGAGTGGAAAGCAGCAAGCGGCGACGAAAACAAAGAAGCGGGCACCGAGTTTATGCCGGGCCTTGTGGGCATGACCCAGCTTGAAAGAGCCATGACCGACGAAAAAACTTTCGAGGACGGATTCACGCATAACTTTGCGATAACCTGCAAAAACACCAACGGCGGCTGGGCGGACGGCGCCGCCACCGGCTGCGCCATGAAATACACCGCTCCGGAGGACGGACGCTTCACGATTTATGCCTACGGCGTTTCGGTAAAAGATCCGCCCACGATGTTCTACGCGGTTCCCGAGGGCGCGGCCGATCCCGCCGCGGAGAATA
>CANPWW010000121.1 GCA_947585115.1 uncultured Monoglobus sp. | reverse complement strand
GGGGGATGATCCTAATCGCTATTTGCTAATCGCTAATCACTACGTTCCCACCTCCGTCTGCGGCAAGCCGCAGCCACCTCCTCCCGGGAGGAGGCTGAACGGGCGGATAATATCCGCCCCTACGGTATGATGAAACCTGTAGGGGCGGCAATCTGCCGCCCGTCCTAGATCCTATTCCCTAGTCCCTATGTTGATTATCAGGCTCAGTATATTTTTCGCCGCGCAGCGCAGCTCGTTCTCGCTTAAATTGCCTCTCTTAAGCTCTTTTAAGGTGTTGTCGCCGCCGCTGTTTTTCCCGGCGCTTTTCGCCACCATATATATGTCTCCGCCCGCGCGGAGCATGGCCGCCGAATTTTTCCGCGAGGACGAGGAGCAGGAGCCCAGCGACACCCACCAGTCGGTCATAACCATGCCCGAAAATCCGAGCTCGCCGCGGATTATCCCGGATATCATCTCGAAATTTGAGCCGCACATCTCTCCGTTTATTCCGTTGTAGGCCGTCATTATAGCTTGCGGATCCGAAAGTTCCAGCGCGTATTCAAGCGGCCGCAGATATATCTCTCTGAGCGCACGCTCAGACAGAACGGTGTCAAGACTCTTTCTGCCCTCCTCGCGGTTGTTCGCCGCGATATGCTTGAGCGTTCCGAACACTCCGCGGCTCTCAAGGCCTCTCAGGGCGGCAGCCGCGGACGCGCCGCTTATGTACGGGTCCTCGGAATAATACTCAAAGTTTCGGCCGCAAAGCGGGTTCCGGTGAATATTGAAACCGGGGCCCAGCAGCAGGTCAATGTCGTTTTCGATCATCTCGCCGCCGATACATGAATAGACTTCCTCGATCAGCTCAGTGTCCCAGGTGCAGGCCAGCATGGTGCCGATCGGCAGAAGAGCCGCCTTGTCGCCGTTGTCGAGCCGCAGTCCCGAGGGGCCGTCGGTGGCGGCGGCGCAGGGTATGCCGAGTTTTTGAAGCCCTTTTGAGACCCCTCCGAACGCCGCGCCGGTTCCGGGGCGCACCAGCCTGCTGCCCATGCCCTCGCCGCGGCAGAGGCGCGCCAGTTCCTTGTCGGGAACAGCGCTCACAAATTCGTCCAATGTTATTCTGCCGTTTTTCACATCGGCAAATTTATACTTTCGAGACCGCGCGGTATCCGCGATACCCGAAAACTCTTTCCGTTTTGTTTTGGCGTCCATATCGCCGCCGCTTTGAGCCGTCGGCGCGTCCTCGTATATCGGCCCGCCGTCGAAACCTATAAGACGCTTGAGCGGCTCTTTGGGCGCCGCCAGCCTGTCGCATTTTTTAATAATATCCTTTGACAATCTCAGCCTGACCGAGCAGCTTTTGTCGCGGACGTTTTTGCCGATTATCAGCCTGTAATCTCCGCCGTCGACGCGCCATTCGGAATTTTTGTCGTCGTAATATTTCAGCCTGCTCAGCGGAAATTTTATTCTGAGCGTCTGCGTCTCCCCCGGCGCCAGCATTTTTGTTTTGGCAAACTCAACGAGACTGCGCTTCGGGCGAGGCATATTTGACTTCGGCGGCTCGGCGTAAACCTGGACGATCTCGCGTCCCGGCGCGCCGCCGATATTTTTCACGTCCACGGTCAGGCTGATCTTTTGATCCGCGAACACGGCCGCGCGGCACTCGAGCTCAAACTCGGTGTATGACAGGCCGAACCCGAACGGGTACAGAACCTTATCGGGGCAGAACGTTTCAAAATACCTGTAACCAACAAAAATATCCTCATTATAATATATCTTATCCTTAGCGTCAAAGCCCTCGGACGACGGATAATCGGCGTATGAGGCGGCGATCGTGTCGGTCAGTCTGCCGCTCGGCGCCGCTCCGCAAAGCACATCGGCCGCCGCGGCTCCGCCCTCCTGTCCTCCCTGCCAGATATACAGCACGGCGTCGGGCTTGATCTCCCTCACAAAACTCATGTCGATCACAGACGGAACGTTGAGCAGAACGATCAGCTTTTTAAAACATCCGCGCGCCGTTTTCAAAAGCTCGGTTTCGACCCCGGTCAGCAGGAACCCGCCGGGAGCGTTGACGCTGTCCTGCTCCTCGCCCGCCGAGCGTCCGATTATAACTATCGCGGTTTCAGACTCGTCGGCAATATTTTTCACGAGATCGCCGTCGATCTGCGGCTCCTTTTGGGAAAGCGGGCGGGAGGCCCACATTCCGCCGCCGTTCGATACGGGATTTTTTGAGACCCAGTCTCTGTAAAATTCCGCGAGAGTTCGGTTCACTTCAACGTCCGACTTTTCAAGAGACGACAAAATATCGGTTTGATACTCGGTGTTCACGCTGCCGCCCGAGCCCGTGCCGCCGGCGTTATAGTCTATCTGCGAGCGTCCGAAAACAGCGATCCTTTCACCGCGCCCAAGGGGCAGCGCGCCGTTTTTGTTCTCAAGCATCACAATGCCGTCGATCGCGGCCCTGCGCGCCGCGGCGAGAGTTTTTTTCGTAGCGTCGGTCATATTATCACGCCTTCTTAATTGTTAAAATATTTGTCAATGCCGTTTGCGATCGCCTTTCCGATCTGCTCATACTCGGAATTCAGAATGGCAAGATCGGACGAGTTGTCAAAGAATCCGCACTCGATATAGGCGATCGGGATCGGGCTCTTGCAGAAAAGGATCAGTTCGGGCATATACGGATAGCATCCGCCCATATACGCCGAAAGACTTGTTGAGGACGTGATCTCGTCGTTTATCAGCCTGCCCGCGTAGTTGCCGATATCCGCGTAGTTTGACGGGATCCCCGCCTGATCGTAAACGCCCGACAGCTCGATATAGGCGCTGCCTCTGCC
>CANPWW010000120.1 GCA_947585115.1 uncultured Monoglobus sp. | reverse complement strand
ACAACTTTTCTGATTTGTCAAGTGTTTTTTTGAAAAAAGTTTAAAAATATTTCAAAAAAAGAACCAAGTCCTTTTTCCGGACTTGGTTCTTTGCCGTCATTCTTAACTTAATGACATTGCCCGAGCGGGCTTTTTTTAGTTTAATTCAAGCTTGCCGACTATTTCTTTCACGGATTTATAGCCGTTTTGATCTAAGTAGTCGTTGATGCCGTTTCTGACCTTTATCCACGCGTATGGGTCGACTATTCCGGCGGTGCCCACCGCCACGGCGTCGGCTCCCGCCAGCAGGAACTCTATCGCGTCCTCTCCGCTGGTGATGCCGCCCATGCCGATGATCGGCAGCTTCACTGCCTGTCTGACCTGGTGAACCATGCGCACCGCCACGGGCATGACGGCAGGACCCGAAAGGCCGCCGGTGTTGTTGTTAAGCACCGGACGTCTGGTCTTTATGTCTATTTTCATGCCGAGCAGCGTGTTGATAAGCGACAGCGCGTCGGCTCCGCCCGTCTCGGCCGCTTTGGCGATCTCGGCGATATCCGTCACGTTGGGCGACAGCTTCACGATAAGCGGCGCCTTTGCCACAGCCTTGACCTTTGACGCCACTTCCTCAACCATTTTCGGATCGGTGCCGAAGGCCATGCCGCCCACCTTAACATTGGGGCACGAGATGTTTAGCTCGAGCATATCGAGCTTGTCGCCCAGCATTTCGACGACCTCGACATAGTCCTCAACGGTGGAGCCGCAGAGGTTGGCGATCAGCTTGGTGTCAAACTGTCTGAGCCAATCGAGCTCGTTTTCGAGAAAATGCTCCGCGCCGGGGTTCTGCAGCCCCACGCTGTTCAGTATGCCGTCGTTTGTCTCGGCGATCCTGGGCGACTTGTTGCCGAGCCTCGGTTTTGCCGAAAGCGCTTTGAGACACACCGCGCCCAGCTCCGACAGATCAAAATACTCGGCGTATTCTCTGCCGAAGCCGAAGGTTCCCGAACCGGTCGTGACGGGATTTTTCCACTCAACGCCGGCAATGTTTACTTTAAGATCAGCCATCGAAATCCACCTCCGCTCCGCTGAATACAGGGCCGTCCTTGCAGACCCGCTTTTTTGAGCCGTCGGTCATCGCGCAGGCGCATGCCACGCAGGCGCCCACGCCGCAGCCCATCCGCTCTTCCATTGATACCTGGCAGTCAATGCCGTTTTCCTTGGCGGTGTCCGCGACGATCTTCATCATCGGCAGCGGGCCGCAGGTGTAGATCCTTGAATACTTCGCGCCCGACGCGATCTTTGATTTTAATATATCGGTCACAAAGCCTTTAAATCCTATGCTTCCGTCGTCGCTGGCGATAAAAACATCGTCGGCGGCGTTTGAAAATTCCTGTATCATTACCGCGCTTTGCTTATCGCGGAAGCCCAGCATGACATCGGGTTTTTGGGGCAGCTTTTTGGCGAGCATCAAAAGCGGAAAAATTCCGATACCGCCGCCGATCAGCAGGGCCTTGCCCTCTCCCGGCGCCGCGTCGAACCCGTTGCCCAGCGGGCCGAGGATATCGAGCGTCTGACCCGGCTGCGCCTTGGCCAGCTCGGCTGTGCCCTTGCCCCGAACCTCGAATATGAATCTCACAAACCTGCCGTCGACCGCGTCGCATATGCTTATGGGACGCCTGAGATAAGCGGAGCCGCCACACAGCACGTGCAGGAATTGGCCCGGCTTTGCCTTTGCCGCAATCTGAGGGCAGTCGATTATGAAATTAAACAGCCCGGGCCGCAGCTCGTTTTTGTAAGTCAGCTTGCATAACATAATAATTATCTCCTTTGGTAAACGCCGCTTATTTTATCGCGGCCGTTATGTCGTCTCTCATTCTTACCGCCTCGGCTCTGGCGGCCTCTCCGACGCCTCCGCCGTTCTTTTTGTAGGCGCACATGATCGAGCGGGACGCGTTCACTATCGCGCCCAAACCGTCGCCGTTAAATGATTTGGCGACGTCCTCGGCCTTGCCGCCCTGGGCCCCGTAGCCGGGAACCAGGAAGTAGGTGTGGGGCATCAGCTGCCTGAGCTTTGCCGCCTGCTCGGGATAAGTCGCGCCGACTACCGCGCCCACATGGGAATATCCGTGAGTGCCGAGACTGTCGATCCCCCACTGCTTCACCAGGTTCGCCATATGCTCGTATATCGGCTTTCCGCCGCTGAGCAGGTCCTGAAGCTCGCCCGAGGATCTGTTCGAGGTCTTTACCAGCACGAATATGCTCTTTCGGTTCGCCGCGCACAGATCGGCAAATGGCTTTACGCCGTCGGTTCCCAAATACGGATTGACGGTCATGCCGTCGGGGTCAAAGGCCGCGGCGCTTTTGCCGCCGAGCTCGGTTTTGCCTAAGTATGCCTTGGCGTAGGCTTCGCTGGTGGCGCCGATATCGCCGCGCTTGGCGTCAAGTATCACATACATATCTTTCGACTTGGCGTATTCTATCGTCTTTTTAAGGCACTTTATTCCCTCGATGCCGTACATCTCGTAGTAGGCCGACTGTGGCTTTACCGCGGGGACTATGTCGCACAGCGCGTCGATCAGCTCTTTGTTAAAGCTGAATATTGCGTCCGCCGCGCCCTCAAACGTCTCACCGTATTTGTCAAACGACGCCTTTATCATAAATTCGGGCAGGTAGTCAAGCTTTGGGTCAAGCCCCGCCACGGTAGGATTTCCGGTTTTGATGATCTTTTCTATAAGTCTGTCCATATTTGTCTCCTTTTGAATTTTGAAATTATGTTTGGCTCACGCAATTGCCTCCTCCCGGGAGGAGGTGTCAGGCGAAGCCTGACGAAGGTGGAAACGTAGGGATTAGCGATTAGGC
>CANPWW010000119.1 GCA_947585115.1 uncultured Monoglobus sp. | reverse complement strand
GATACGCTCGGAAACTGTGCCGTTACAGCGTCAAACGGCGCGGTGATCATCGGCGTCGGAGCTCAGGCGGTATCATCCTCGATCGGAATAAGCACCGGAGCGATAATGGCGCGTGAATCATCTCAGGTCTACGCCTGCGCGGGAAATGTTCCGGATGACGGAGAAGACCCGTCTACTCTTTCGGTTGGTATAGAAATTCCCGTGTCGGACGCAATGCCGAGGCGCGTATGCGTGTCGGGTGGAAGCTCTATAGACGCCAACGGCACACAGGGCTGCACCAGCGTGGGCATCTATGAACGTTATATCAACCGCCCGGATATGGACGAAAACTTTGAATACGGCAAAGTTGTGTTTGACCTGGATCAGAACGCGATAGAGTCACCGAAGTGTATCACGGCACAGGGCACTACGGCGGCGTATATGCAAAGCGTCGACGAGGAGCCGTTAGCCTCGATGCATAACGCTCCCGCGGGCAACTTCTCGGTAATCGACGAGAGCAACAGAGAGGCCTCGTTTGATTTGTCCGAAGGCACGTTTTTAATGGACGGAATGTCCGTTAAAGAATGTGTGATCGTAACGGGAAGAACGTTCGATTATACGCTCTATTACAATCCCGCTGACAGCTCGTTCTACACGGACTATGATAGCGAGACCGGAGTATACAGCAACAAGCTTGACAAAGTGACGGGTGCTGAGGGCAACGGTGGGGAGCTCACTCTCACAAACGATTTCAGCTTTTTCACAACGGCGCCTGTCGGACTGTGTCTGCCGGATAACACAACGCTTATCGTTCACGAAAATGAAAATCCCGTCATAATCGCCGGAGAGCCCGGAGAAAATGATACCGACCGGTTATCAGCCGGCATTGTTTGCCTCGGCACATGCGATATCAATATCGACGGAAGTCTTTCGACGTCGGGCGGCTGCGGAGAAAACATCAGCAGCTTCGGAATATACTCCTATAAGGACATAAACGTGACCGGCACCGGAAGCATTTACGCCTACGGCGGCGACATAATCACAACCGTCGAGGAGGCATATTATTCCGCGGGCATATACGCTACGAACACATTTGATGTTGAAAAAGCGGATATCAACGCTTTCGGCGGAATCGTCACGGGAGAAAACGAAACGACATTCACCGAGTCTATAGGAATATTCACCGGCGATTATTCTCAGTCAGGCATCCAAAACGTAAACGGCATAATCGCAACTCAGGACACGTATATAACGGCTTACGGCTATAGCGCGTTCGGAAGCGCGAACACATACGGCTGTGTCGCATCAAGCGTGATGGCAGCGAGCGGCGCGAGCATCACCGCTATGAGTCTCGGAAATGACTGCTATATCTCGGCAGCGATGGGTATCACGCTGCTCAACGGCGCCGGCACTGTAGACGCCTACACCGGCGGCGAGATAATCTGCCTGGCCGAAGGCGGACGATACTCGTTCGGCCTTACCGAATTGACCGACGACGACGCGGAGGAGCTTGACGAAACCAAACAGCTCGCCATAGGCATGGATGAAAATTCAAGTATCGTATGCGACGGCGATACCGGCGCCATCAACGCGCACTTAGAGCCGTTTGGCAGTATTACCGTAAAAGACGCCGATGAAAACGTCCTGACCTTTGACGAAACGCAGTACGGCTATGTTAACGCAAACGGAGAGCTCGCGCTTTGGGCTAAAATATACGCCGTGCCTATGTACTCCGACTACAGTATATATTATGACGCCGAGGCGGGATTCCGCAAAAACAATAAGGACGGCGAGGCTCTTTCGAACGAGGAGATCCCCAAAGGAATGAGCGCGGACGGCAATGTTATCACACTTGATAATGTGGCGTTTGCGTCAAGCAAAAGCGGCGCCCTCAGGATCGGCGAAGGCGTCACGGTAAAAGTGCCCGAAGGCAAGGCGGCTTATATAACAACGATTCCGGACGCCGAGTCCGAAATGACCTTCGCGATCGGCGGAGAGGGCGGCAACACTCTGGAAATTGACGGAAGCCTGCTCGCCGCGGCTTGCGGCTTTAACGACGCCGCCAATAATGTAGTTGGCATATTCTCATACGATGATATGACGATAAAAGGCACCGGACAGGTCAGAGCGTATGAAAGCAACGGCGCGGGTTACTCATACGGAATAATGTCGAACAAAAAGCTGATTTTTGACGGCAAAGTCAGCGTACACGCCTGCTCTATCGCTCCCGAGGTCAGAGAGAGCAATCTTCCGATCTGCGGCGTTGCGGCCGAAGGCATTGAGATGAAGGGCGAATCGCATCTCTCCACTTCTCAGTGCGAAAACTCAAAAGCTATCATGATCATGAACGGCGGAAGCATCACAGCCGAGGAATCGTCATTTATTGAGGCGCAAGGCGGCATAGTGATCTACGGAAACGAGCAGAGTCCCGGCGCTGTTCTCACCAAGGACTACGCAATCATAGCGGCTTTCGGCAAAAGGATCAACTTTACGAGCTCTTCCGAGGACGACGACACACCGGGCATAACCGCTTGGATATACGACGCCGAGGCAGGGAAATTTGAAGACGGCAAGGCGACGATCACCGCTATGAATTACTCGTCTGTCATCACGGGCGGTCAGGGCTCCGCTGTTTGGGGCGCGAGCGCCACTGAAGGCGTTAATGTTTTCGGATATTCCACGGCTGAAGATTATAACGGCGAGCTTGAATATGACGGAAGCACATACGTCGTACCCGGAACCGATACTCCTTCCAATACCGCTACATTTATCAACGCGATCCAGCCCACGGATCATATGCTCTACTTTGACGGCGAGACAGGCAAGCTCTATGACGGATATGACTACGAGACCAAAGAACTCGGAAATCCGATCGAGGTGCCCGGCGCGACCTGCGACGGAAAAACGCTGACGCTCACATCGGATTTCAAATTTGTCACAAATCGCGAGGACGGTCTCTATTTAAGCCCCGGCACGACGCTTTATGTTCCCGCGGGA
>CANPWW010000118.1 GCA_947585115.1 uncultured Monoglobus sp. | reverse complement strand
GACATCATACTTCTCCTCTCATGTTTATTATTTTAACATATTTCCATTTTTCTGTCTACTTTTTTAGTATACATCCAGCTTAGGATGAACAGAAGCATACAATCAGAGGGAGCGTTTGGAGAAATCAAATGGAACAAGGACTACAAGAGGGTACGGAGAAGAGGGATAAAATCAGTAATATTTGAATTTGCGATAATATGTTGCGGTTTTAATATGCATAAGTATCATCTGAAAAAGCAAAAGTCAAAGTTGGCAGCATAAAAAGCAATACAAAAGAAGCTCAAAATGGAGAGCCTTATTTAAGTTACCCTAAAAATCCGAAATTATACAAAATCTCTTCGCAAAGCAAACAAGGACCTCAAAACTGAGATCCTTGTTCTTTTTTTAGGACTTTTTTTACAGCCCCTTTCGTAAAAAAGCGGCCAACAGGGCTCCCGCGGAGTCCGCAGGACTTCGTGGGATAAGCGGTCAACATAGGGCTCCCGCGAAACGCCAGCGGAGCGCGTTTCGTGGGAAAAGCGCCGAGAAAGGCGTTAAAAAAAGAAGACCTTGCTTGCAAGGTCTTCGTAAAAGAACGCCTTTCTCGGCGCTGGAGCCGATAAGCGGATTCGAACCGCTGACCTATTCATTACGAGTGAATCGCTCTACCGACTGAGCTATATCGGCGCTCACAAATATATATTATACAATAAGTTTGGATAATTGTCAAGATTTATTTTGCGTCTTATTTAAAAATTTGATTCTTTGGTAAAATGTTATAAGTTTACTTTCAAAATGTTAGAACAATTTTTCTGTTAAATTATTGACAAAATTGCCGGCTCTGTGATAAAATGACAATGCGGAAGTGTATTTTCATTTCAGCCGGGAGATGTGTTTTTCAAAGTTCACATTTTCCGCGTTTAAGACTTTTTATGTTTAAAACATTAAACGTCAATGAACGATTGTAGCAAACCCGGCGAAAGCCGGGGACGCAAAGCTATGGGGTCTAAAGTGAGACGCGCGGACGCGCGCGGCTGACAATGACAGCCCGGCCGCCTGCTTCTGATATGCCGGCAGAGACGAGGGATATGCGGCTTGCCGTTCGTCACGAGTCACAAGACATATCGAACTACAATTTAATAATTGAGCAAACCCGGCGAAAGTCGGGGACGCAAAGCTATGGGGTCTAAAACAGTTTCGCGCGGACGCGCGCGTTTCGGTCATGACAGCCCGGCCGCCTGCTTTGGTATACAAGCAGTGGGCGCTTTTAGCGCTCTGCGATTTATCGCGGTATACCACAGGAAAGTTTGATCGTTTTAATCCATAAAAACTTGAACAAACGGCAAACCCGGCGAAAGCCGAGGACGCAAAGCTATGGGGTCTAAAGCAAGCTCGTTTGCTATGACAGCCCGGCCACCTACTTATTAATTAAGTCGAGTCACCGAAAGGTGATAAGTGTCATTGCCACCCGGCAATGGTTTGTGAAAGATTGGAGGATTATCATGACAAAGACTTTGAAGAGCATTTTTGTTCTGTTGATCGCAGTTGTTGCTGTTTGCAGCGTATCTGCTTATGCTGCTGAAGAAAACACGGCGCTTGACGCGGCTTTCGAGACCGCTATCGCCAACTATGCAACAACGGTAGACGTTAGCGAGTTCAATGTTACAGCCAACGACGCTATGACCGCGTTCCTGGCTTATTTGGACAAGACACCGAGAAACTTTTTCGTTTCCAAGACGGTTGACTGCGCTTATTCAACGTCCACAAACAAGGCTACGAAGCTGACAATTACTTATGTTGACAGCCCCGAAGCCATTAATGCGAAGCTTGCGGCTTTCGACGCAGAGGTTGCGAAGATTACAGCCCTCGTTGACGGTTCAATGGCGGCAGAAGAAAAAGCAAGAATTATCCACAATTACTTTATCGAGAACTGCTCTTACGATCTGTCCTACACGGCAAGAACCGCTTATGACGCGATCGTGAACAAGACAGGCGTATGCCAGGCGTATTCTTCCGCTTATCAGCATGTTATGAACGCGGTTGGCATCCCCTGCACAACTGTAGAGAGCGAAGCTATGAATCACAGCTGGAACGTTATCGAAGTTAACGGTGCCGCGTACCACGTTGATGTAACTTGGGACGACCCCATCGTAGACGGAGAGAATACGAACACGATTCCTTTCTATGACAACTTCATGAAGAACGACGCTGAGATTTCTGTTGACCACTACGCTTGGAGCTAATTCGGAAAGTAATAAATAAAGACGCCCGGCAGAGGGCGTCTTTTTTTGTCGTTTAATTGTTGTTCACATAGAATGAGACCAGCTCGTCGAGGATCTCGTCACGCTCCAGCTTGCGGATAAGACTTCTGGCGCCGTCATAAGACGTGATGTAGGAGGGATCGCCCGACAGAATATATCCCACGATCTGGTTTATCGGGTTGTAGCCCTTTTCATTTAACGCCGCATACACCGTCATAATTATCTTTTTCGGGTCGGGTCTTTCCATGTCCAAATTGAATTTTTTGGTTTCCTGATTTTCCATTTAAAAACACCTCCTAACATAGCGATTAGCGATTAGTGAATAGTGATTAGATAGCTTTATCTCAGCTCGGCGTTCACTCCGTCCTTGAGGGCGGCGAGGATCTTCTCGGTCATGCCGCTTACCTCGTCGTCGGTCAGGGTCCTGTCGGCGGCGCGGAATTTCAGCGAGTATGCCACGCTCTTTTTGTTTTCGCCGACCTGCTCGCCCTCGTACACATCGAACAGTTTGACTTTTTCGAGAATATCGCTGCTCACGCTGTTTATAATTTTCTCGATCTCGCCGACGCTTATGTCCTTCTCAACAACCAGCGCTATATCGCGGCTTGAGGACGGGAACTTGGGCAGCGGCTTGTATGTCCTGTCAAACGACGCGTGCTCGATTATCGTGTTGAGGTCAAGCTCCGCGGCGTAGATCTCGGTGTCGATCTTAAAGCTGTCGGCCACGGCGGGGTGGATCTGGCCCATGCGGCCTATCGTTTT
>CANPWW010000117.1 GCA_947585115.1 uncultured Monoglobus sp. | reverse complement strand
GGATCTGATACTGCGCGCCGGACTGTCCTATGGGCGAGGAGCTGCCGCCCCAGCCCGCAAAATTATAGCGTTCATCTGTGCCGTACGGCTCGATGGTTATACTGTCCGCCGCATAAAGGGTGATTTTCTTATCCTTGTCGCCACTGTTCAGGCTCCAGGGGCCGCCGTGTGAAGAGGTATTGTCGGTCAGCTTCATGCCGCCGTTTTTGTCGGATTTGATCGTGACCGAAACAGCCTTCTTCGAATAGATAGGCTTCAGCTTAATGGTGCCGTAATCGTTGCTTCCCGTTGTGTTGTTCGCCTTAAAAGCAACGCAGCAGTAATCCAATAACTCCGCCAAATCAAGGGTCAAGCCTTTCGGGTCAAACGGGCTGTCCGCTTTATTGTTTATCTCGTATGTTTTATTATTGATAGTAACCTCCATTCCGGTCAGCACATAGTTGTCGTTTCTGGTTGTTTCTACAAGGGAAACCTTCTCTCTGCCGTAAAAGCTCATTTTCGTGCCCTGTGATTTATTGTCCCTGGACTGCATCGCCAGTGTGCCGGGGATCACGCCGTCAATGGGGTCGGGATTTACCATTTCAAAGGGCAGTTCCATGTAGTTGAAACGGACAGCTTTGATCTCGTTGTGCATACCGTTAAAGCCGCCGCTGTTCTTGTAAACCTCCCATGTGAAATATTGCGGTTTAATGGACGGCCACGTGCCATTGTTCTTTATAAAATTACTTGGGCTGTAATCATGTCTGGCGCCGCCGGGGTCATCTACATTTCCGGTTTGCAGATCTATGGTTGTTATCTGTCCGGACGTGTGGTCCCCCACAAAAGTAATCGTTGAGTTTCCGTGGAATGCGTCGTTGTTATCCTTCATCGATTGATTTTTGACAAGGGAGAAAAAGGTATAGTTGGCTCTGACACCTTCATAGTCTTCCGCATACCAATCTATGGAAACCGATTGAATCGGGGGCATCGAATTCACATTGAAGTTGTGTTTGAACCATATATAAGTGCCGCAGCATCCGCACCCATGATCCGGAATATCAAAATAATAATATCCGTCTTTGTATCCGGCGCTTTTGCCTTTGCAAGGACCGGATAAGTGTAAATCACCTATGGAGAAAAGGTTATTTATATCAAATTCAAAATGGTCATAAAACTCTTCTCCGTCAGCTTCAAACGGATTGTTTTCATCGTTTGCCTTGATTTTCTTGCCCGTCGCTGCACTCGTGACAATACCGTCGCTTGAGTCATTTGAGGCGGGCAAAATTTCCACCGGGGTATAGTTCTCGCTGACATCACAGCCCACGGCATTGGCAAGACTCAGGTATATGGTTTTCGCTCCGCTGCCCGCAACACCGGTCATGGGTACTTCTATGGACTGTGTGTCCATGCCGGGCATGAATACCACGTTGCCCTGGATCAGCACATTATTGGTGTCGGTAATGGCTGTGAACGTCACGGTGCTGAGTTGATACAGGGGGTCGTTACGGCGCAGCTCCGCCTTAAAGCTGTCGGAGTCCTCGCTGATGCCGCTAACCGTGCCGCTGTCCACATAAACATAGGGAGAAACATAGGCCTCGTCGTCCTTAATGGTGATCTGCGCGTTGTTTCTCACGTCAAGGGCATAGCCGTCGCCCGAGCCGTTTATGTATGCCACAAACACTCTGTCGCCGTTGCTCTCGTCGTCGTTATTGGGGTACACCGTGACTTTTTTCAGAGTCTCCCCGTCCTCAAACACGACCTCTGTTTCGGCGCAGGGGAAAGCCTCGGCCATCAGCTCGTTGCTGATGCGGGCAGTCTCGGGATCGGAATTTTCTCCGGTTATAAAGTTGCCAAAGGTAAGGTTGCTGTCGGAAAACTGACTGACCTGATCGTTCAGGGCGTAAAGAGGGCTTTTTTCCTCCGCTTCGCCGGCGCTCTGATATATGGGCTCCTCCGCAGAAACGGACTCGCTTTGCGCCGGCGCTTCCGCCTCCTCGTTATCCTCGTCAACAGGAACATTCTCGTCGGCGGCAGGAACATCTTCGTCTGCGGCAGCATTCTCGTCGGCAACAACATCCTCGTCGGCGGCAGCCTCCTCATCGGCAGGAACATCCTTGTCAACGGCAGCATCCTCGTCGGCAGGAACATTCTCGTCGGCAACAACATCCTCATCGGCCACAACATCCTCGTCGTCGGCGGCAGCGTCTTTCTCCGTCTCAACGGCGGATTTTTCCTCATTCTTCGCTGTGGCCTCGATGTATTCACCGACCAGCTCCTCCATATGCTGCACGCTTTCCTCGCCGTATTGGGCCACCAGATCCTCATAGGTGGCGTCCTCGCCGGTCAGAGGGTTTTCCTGCGAGAACATATACATGATCGGAACCGCGTTCTCATTTGGTTCGATCTTATCCTTTGAGAAAACAGACTTCTCCACCTCGGCGGTGTAGTCCTTGCCGTACTGCGCGGAATAATCCTGGAACCTGAGACTGAGCTTCGCCTCGCCCTGCGTCCCGCCGTATCTGGCAATATAGAACGTCAGAGGCTCTCCCGCATTCTCATCGACCTCGGCGGCGATCTGCGGTATCGCAAACAGACCGCCGGGATATTGCTCTTTCAGAACAGGGTCCGCGTTTTCCAATGATTCCCGGATCGCGCTGAGCTCATCCCTTGTGCCGTCTTGCGCAAAAGCCAAAGTAGGCGCCGTTGCCAAAACCATGCTCAGCACAAGCATGAAAGAAATAATACGTTTCATTTAATTTCACTTCCTTTATATATTTTTTTATTTTTGTTTTTACAAATTCAGTGAGCCGACTCGGCCCGCCGGAGAACCCGCGCAGACAAAGGCACACAGCTCGGCTTTCCACGGTCTTATATAGCAGCCGTTCTGTATAATATCTATACAAAAGTGAAAAAAATTCTGCTATATTGTCAATTGTACCCTCCCCCATATGTTTTTGTCAAGTATTTTTATGCTTTGTTTACAAATAATAATGTGATATTCTTTCTTTTTTGTAAATTTTTCT
>CANPWW010000116.1 GCA_947585115.1 uncultured Monoglobus sp. | reverse complement strand
GCCGAAGAGGCGCCCCTGCTAAGGGTGTAGGTCGTGAAAGCGGCGCGAGAGTTCGAATCTCTCCTTCTCCGCCACCAGAATAGCCTAAAACCGTTGGTTTTGGGCTGTTTTTTTTGCGATTGTCTAACAATTGTCTAACAAATATACATCAATTGTTTTTTGCAGCGCTTGAATATTTGAACTGTGGGACGCGTGCGGGGCATGCTGTTATTTTCATTTGAGATTAATTGACTTACATAAATATTTGTGGTATAGTAATTGAAGTTTAGTATAGTTTAAACAGGCTGTTTTGGGGTTTTGCGGTGTGCCGAATTTTTTGCGGAAGGAGTATTTTTATGGGCAAACTGAAAAAGCGTAAAGACGGGCGCTATAGTCGTCAGATCCGCATAAACGGTAAGATCGTTTCGATTCTCGGCAGATCCGAGCGCGATATAAACAGAAAATTGCTTGAATATTATCACACAACTGAAAAGGGAAAGCGGTTTGAGGATATCGCTGACGAGTGGGCAAGCGAGCATTTCAAAACTGTCGAATACAACACCGTAAAGCAATACAGACCCGCGCTTAAGCAAATCACAGAGCATTTTTCCGGAAAAAGCATAAAGGATATCACATCCAAGGATATTGATAATTTTCTGCATATGCTGGCGGGTCAAGGTTACGCGATGAAGACCGTTAAATCGCGGCTGCAGGTCTTGAATCAAGTGTTTAAATACGCGGTGATCAATAATTATGCCGAGAGCAACCCGTGCCAGTATATATCCGTGCCCAAAAATCTGCCACAGAAAAAAAGAGAGCTTCCGACCGCGGAGGAGATCGAAACCGTAAAAAACAGCGTTGATAAAACATTCGGATTGTTCGCCTATTTTATTCTGTACACCGGCCTGAGGCGGGGCGAGGCTTTGGCTCTGACCTACAACGACATTGATTTTGAAAACAAAATAATCCATGTGAACAAATCCGTGTATTACGTCGGCAATATTCCGAACATAAAACAGCCGAAAACCAAGGCTGGATATAGGGATGTTATTCTGCTTGACTGCCTTGCGTCAAAGCTCAAACAAAATAACCCGCCTGATTTGGTTTTCCCGAATCGAAACGGAGAATTGATAAGGAACGGAAACTTTAATCGCCTGTGGAAAAAATATTTGAGCGAAACGGGGCTCTCGATCACGCCGCATCAGCTCAGACACGCGTACGCCACGATCCTTTTCGAAGCCGAGATCGACGTAAAAGACGCTCAGGAACTGCTTGGACATTCGACCATACAGGTCACGCGCGATATATACACCCACATAAGCAAGTCGCGAAAAACGCAAACCGCCGATAAACTGAATAAATTTGTTTCATCAGCTCAGTCGAAGGTCAATCATCAGCATAAATAGCTGCACGGCTTTACGACTTATATGAAAAACGAGATTGATTTTTTATTTTATTATGATACAATGAAATGTAGATTTGATGTGCTGATTTGACGTGAAATAGCCGTTTTTTGACATAAACGGGTCATTTGCGCGGCTAAAAATGTGATATAATAAAAAATATTATGTAAAGAACAGGAGGATATTTAATGAACGTTGAAAACGATACCGAGCGTGTTGATCGCGCGATACACCTCTC
Organism: uncultured Monoglobus sp.; assembly: GCA_947585115.1. GTDB lineage: Bacteria > Bacillota > Clostridia > Monoglobales > Monoglobaceae > Monoglobus. The sequence goes on along the minus strand of CANPWW010000116.1, from coordinate 1,386 downwards.
AAGCGTGCCGAACGCGAGACAGCTGGGCGGATATGTATGCGCGGACGGACGAAAAATCAAGGACGGCGCGCTGCTCAGAAGCGCGGCTCTTACAACGCTTTCAAGCGATGACGCGAAAATCCTTGAGGAAGAATACCGTCTCAAGAATATAATTGACTTGAGAACCAAGCTTGAAAAGAAGATGTTTAGCGATAAGACGGTTAACGGCGCCGCCTACAACTCGTTCACGGTGTATGAAAATTTTTCATATTCCGAAAAAAACCTTCGGGATGATGGAAAAATTTTTTAAACCGAATAAAACAGAGCCGTCGATCATTGACACGAATCCGAGAGTGCTTGACATGATTGTCAAAAGTCTAAAGGCAAAAGAAGTCGAAAAAATGTACTCAAGCGTTTTGCTGCGCGATGACGGGCAAAAGGGTTATGCGGGATTTTTTAATGTGCTTTTAAACACACCGGACGACGGGGCGGTTCTTTGGCACTGCAGCCAGGGTAAGGACCGGGCGGGCCTCGCGTCGGCGCTCCTGCTATGCGCGCTGGGCGCTGACGATGAGACGGTTAGGCGCGACTATCTGCTTTCAAACGAGTTCTACGCCGAGGATACCGCAAAATTTGAAAAGCTGGGCGAGCGCTGTGATTTAAGCCCCGAAGATAAAAGGGAGTTCCTGATGATCTACGGCGTTAACGATTTTTATCTTGATCTCGCGATAGGCAGCGTCAAGAAGGAATACGGCTCTGTCCTCGGTTATCTGAACCACATCGGCGTGTCGGATGACAACATAGAAACGTTGAGAAATAAGTTTCTTGAAAAATAGCACATAACAATATCATATAAGTAAAGGAGAATTTAATGAACAGCAATTTTGAAAACGGTTCGCTGACAATACATCTTATTGACAGGATCGATTCGGCGAATGCGTCGGAGGTTGAAAAAGAAATTTTTGACTTGCTTGACAAAAACATTCCGAGTAAGGTCACACTTGACGCCGCGGATTGTGAGTACATATCAAGCGCCGGCCTCAGAGTGGTGCTCAAGCTCAAAAAGACCGTAGCAGACTCCAAGGTTATAAACGCGTCGCCCGCCGTATACGAGGTTTTCGACATGACCGGATTTTCGGACATAATTGACGTTGAGAAGGCTATGCGCGAGATCTCGGTTGATGGATGCGAGAAAATCGGCGAGGGCGGATTTGGCATTGTTTACCGAATCAATTCCGATACTATCGTTAAAATATACAAAAGTTCGGGAATAGAAGACATTAAAAAAGAGATAAATCTCGCTAAACAGGCTTTTATAAAAGGTGTTCCGACCGCGATCTCATATGACATAGTAAAATGCGGCGACAAATACGGAGTTGTTTTCGAGCTTATCAAATCAAACACGCT
>CANPWW010000115.1 GCA_947585115.1 uncultured Monoglobus sp. | reverse complement strand
CGCCGACGTGCAAAACGCGTTCATAAACAGCGGCGAAAAGATCTCATTTGCTTTCAGTTTTGAAAACGCGCCGACCGCGGCCGAGGCACGACTCTTTATCTGGGAACACGACAAACTGACCCCACTGTGCGACCCCGTGACATTCACCGGATTTTGATAACAAAAGGGCGGATATTTTCCGCCCGCCCTATTTCCTAGTCCCTACGTTCCCACCTCCGTCAGGCGAAGCCTGACGGTGAGGGGTTAACGTATTGACTAGCAAATATCGATTATATTAAATTCTGAAAGGACGTATATTATGAATAAAAAAATTATCTCGGCAATTTTGACCGCGCTGCTGCTTTTCGGAGCGGTAAACATGCCCGTGCTGGCCGATGGCGAAAAAGTTACGCTTATAGTCGAAACCGAGGGCGCTCCGCTTCTTGGAACCAAAGAGGCCGCTTTGATGGGCGCGTCCGAGTTTTTGAAAACCGACGGGGCCAAGGAGACCGAGGCTCGGCTTTTGAGCGCGCAGGACAAAGTCAAGTCGGCGGTCAAAAGGCGCTCGGGAGCAGATGCCGACAAGGGCTTTAGCTACACAAGCGTTTTCAACGGATTTTCGATGGAGGCCCGCGAGAGCGATATTGAAAAAATAAAGTCGATAGACGGCGTCAAAAACGTGTATATATCCGAAACGGTTGAGATTTCCGATCCTCCCGCCTCGGATGGAGAAAGCGAGCCCGGTTTCGGCGCGCAGATGATGAACGCGCAGGCGATGTATGACAATGGCTATAACGGCAGCGGGCAAGCCGTGGCGATCATAGACGCGGGATGCGACGTCAGTCACGATTTTTTTGGTGCGAATATTGAAGATCCGAGACTGTCCAAAAGTGACATAAGGAATTATGTCGAAAACAACGAGCTTAACGCGAAGGCTGAGGCAAATCAGGTTTACAAAAACGCGAAGATACCGTTCGCCTATGATTACGGAGACAATGACGCGGATGTGTATTACGCTGAGATGACGCACGGCACTCACGTGGCCGGTATCGCGGCGGGAAAAAACGGCGTGTTTGAGGGAACGACATTCTCAGGCGTCGCGCCTGAGGCTCAGCTTGTTTTGATGAAAGTCGCCGACTCGAAAGGCAACGCGGAGGACTCCGTTATCATCGCCGCGATGGACGACGCGTCAAAAATTGATGTGTGCGCCGTCAATTTGAGCTTGGGTACCACGTTTGCGGATTCTACGATGTACACAACCGCCTGCGATAACCTGAGAAACGCGGGGATAGCGGTCATATGCTCCGCGGGAAACGATGACAGGTACGACGAGACCGCCGAAAACCCTGATTACAGCTACAACAACTATCCGGCGTCCTGTTCCGCGTCGACCGCGGTCGCGTCATGCGATACGGACAAGAGGTGGCTAATAGGCGGCGGGATCACGCTCGCCGACGGGGAGAAGATCGTTGTTGATAAGGCGGTGTACAGCGAGCTGTTTTTCAAAAAATTCTCGGATAAGTTTTATGACTATGTGTATGTGGGCAGCGAGACAGCTCCGCCCGAGGATGTTGTGAGCGGAAAGATCGTTATCATTGATATGAACAGCGGAATAACAAGTAAGTATCTTTTAGATCGCGGAGTCGTGGGCTTGATAATGGCGGTGCCTGATGAGCGCGACGGCAGGATTCAAACCGCGAGCGATGAAATGCCGGGTCTGATAGTGCGCAGATCATATGGCGAAAAGCTGATAAACGCCGAGGACAAGCGGCTAAAGACCGACGCGGAAATATGCACGCTCTACAGTGAATTCCCCGATGCGGGAATATCCGATTACAGCAACTGGGCGACCGGTTCAAATCTTGACCTAAAGCCCGAGATCACCGCGCCGGGCGGCAATATTCTGTCGTCGGTAAACGGCGACATATATGAAAACAAAAACGGCACATCCATGGCGGCTCCGCACATCACGGGCGCTATGGCGCTCATGAGCGGTTTTATTGAGGCTGAACACCCTGAGGCCGCGGGCGCGGACAAGGTCATGCTTATGGAAAATATTTTGATGAGCTCAGCCAGCCTTTTTTATAGCGACGATGAAAAGACGCTTCCCGTATCGCCCCGCAGGCAGGGCGCGGGCCTCGCGAATTTAAAGGACGCGCTGACAATACCGGTGATCTTAAAGGGAGACAGCGGCAAATCAAAAATGAGCCTGGGCGATATGCTCGGCGATGAGATAACGCTTAAATTCACGGCCGAGAACCTGACCGATCATGACGTGACATACGACGATATATCGGTTTGTGCGCTCACCGACGGATATGAAAGCAAAGACGGCAAAAACATGATCTCGGATTCGGTTCCGCTTGATATCACCGATGTCGAAAAGCCCGAAAGCGTGACGGTTCCCGCAGGCGGTGAAACAGAGATAAGCGTAAAATTTACTCTAAACGGCGAACAGACCGCGGCGAATAAGCAAATATTCACAAACGGATTTTGGGTCGACGGATATATAACCTTGAGTTCGAAGGACGGGTCGGAGACAAAAGCGAGCATGCCCTACACGGGATTTTACGGCGACTGGACAGCCTTTGACGCGTTTTCTTCCTCGTATTTCGAAGAGGGCGGCAGCGCCGAGAACGGATATTTGGCATACGGCAATTCTGTTTTGGGAACGAATATATTTGCGGACGCAGCCGAGGATCAAAGTGAATATGAAAGCGAAAGCTACGTGGGCATATCGGGATTAAACAACAGCGACTATAAGATAAACGTGCGAATGCTGCGCAGCCTCGTTGACACGGTATTAACCGTCAAAGACTCAGGCGGCAATGTTGTGTATGAGAAAAATCCGGACAACGGCCTGTGCCGCCAGATTGAAAGCAATAATTACTTTGAGGAAGTTTCGCTGGATGGGCTCGGCCTTCCCGAAGGCGACTATACCGCGGTCCTGTCAGGTAAATTCGTGTACGGAGACAGAATCAGGACCGAGGAAAAAACGTATAAGTTTTACATCGACTCCGAGCTGCCCGAGATCAGAGACCCGAGGATATACGAGGAGAACGGCAAAAAATACGCGTCGTTTAAGGCGAGCGATAACCGCTATCTGATG
>CANPWW010000114.1 GCA_947585115.1 uncultured Monoglobus sp. | reverse complement strand
CGTCGCTTTCTCCGCTGATGCCGCCGACATAAACGCCGCCCTTGACCGAGCCCTCGACCGTCAGGTCCTTGACCGAGGCTCCGCCGTTAATAATGCCGAACAAGCCCTGCTCATCATCGCCGGTGTTTATATAAAGTCCACATATCTTATGGTTGTTTCCCGAAAATGTGCCGTTGAATTTTGTGTCGGCGTTTTTTCCTATCGGCGTCCACGACTTTTTGCCGTCTCCGTATTCTTTAGACATATCTATATCATTCGTAAGCTCATAATACAGCGCCGGTAAAAAATTACTGTTAATGTAGTCTCTGAATCTTTCAAGCATTTCAAGATCGGGTATCTCAAACGGATCATCCGACGTGCCGCTGCCGTTTGCGAAGACAGAAGGCTCGGGATTTGATATGAGAATGGGCCTTTCGCCGACAGCGGCATTAATTGTCCAAACACTCTCAAAATCAAAGCTGTCGAAACAGTTCTTTTTGCCGAAATCCTCGAGAGTCAATTTGTTTCCGCTGCCTTCCGCGCCGCAGGAGTCGAAGTAATAACAATAGTCGACAATACCGCTTGTCGAGCCTATTGCGCCGCCGACATTTGAGCCGCTGCCCGAGACGGTGCCTTTGTTATAAACGCGCCAGACGGTGCCGCCGCTTTGACCCGCGACGCCGCCGACATTGTTTGTGCCCGAAACATTGCCGATATTGTAGCTGTCCTGCGTTGTGCCCTGATTGTTTCCGACAACGCCGCCGACCGTGTCTTGACCCGATACCGCGCCGCTGTTGTAATTGTATTGAAGCACGCCGACGGCCAGACAGGCGTTATGGCAGCTATCTATGGTTCCCTCGGTTTGGCCCGCGATGCCGCCGACGTTATCCTTGCCCTTGACAGAGCCCTCGACGGTCAAATTTTTGACCGAGGCTCCGCTGTCGATATATCCGAACAAACCCTGATCGTCGCCGCTTGAGTTGATATTGAGGCCGCTTATCTTATGGCCGCCGCCGTCGAATGTGCCGCCGAATTTGGCGGAGGCGTTTCCTATCGGCGTGAAATTATTGTCCGCGCCGCCGAGGTCGATATCGTTTTTGAGATCAAAGAATTCATTCTTGCCGTTTCCGTTGTTTACATAGCTCGCGAGCGCTGTTAAAGCCGAGACGCTGTCTATTATATAAGGGTCTTTTTCGGAGCCGCTGCCCGAGGCGAACACGCGCTCGGGGACCGATCTTAAGACAGGTCTCGCGAAAGCTCCGATCTCCCAGACCGCGTCAAAGTCCCAGCCGGAGAATGTGTCTTTTTTCGCAAGATCGGCGCTCGATACGGCTTTCACTCCGTCCTGAGGGTCGCTTTCCGCTATGCCGCCGCTTGCCGAGCAGCTCAGATAATAGCAGCCCGTGACCGTGCCGCTTGAGCTTCCCGCTATGCCGCTGCCGCTTTTGCCGATGTTATAGCAATTTGATATGGTACCGCCGTTTGCCGCCGCGATTCCGCCGACCGCCGCAGCTCCGATGTTATAGCAGTTCGAGACCTCGCCCGCGTTGTTTCCGACTATGCCGCCGCCCGAGGAGGACGCCGCGCTGTAGCACCGCGATATCTCGCCCGCGCTGTATCCCGCGATCGAGCCGACGTTGCCGCCGCTGCCCGAAACGCTTCCGCCGGTTATTCCGAAATTTTGGATAACCGAGCCCTGCGCGGCGTGCCGCTGAACGGCGACGCCTCGGTTCCTATCGGGGTCCACGGTTTTTCCGCGCTGCATCCGAGGTCGATATCCGCGGTGAGCACGATGCTTACTCCGCTGCCGCCGCCCGAGTTTACATAGCTTGCCAGGCTCTCAAGCTCCGCCTTGCTTGAAACGCTGAGCGGCTGAGGCGCGGACTTCAGGGTCGGTCTTTTCAAAAAGCTGTTCATTTCCCATGTGCCGTCAAAATCCCAGCCCGAAAATGAATCGCTGAGCGCAATATCATTGGCGGACAGTACCTTTGTGCCGCCCGCTTGGTCGCTGCCCGCGATGCCGCCGTCCGCGGTGTTCATCAAATAATAGCAGTCCGTTATCTCGCCGGAGACAGATCTTCCCGCTATCGCGCCGCATGACGAGGTCTGAGGCGTCGACGAGCTCACCGCGCCGCTGCTGTAGCATTTTTCGATCGTGCCTCTGTTAAATCCGGTGATACCGCCGACATTGTTCGCCGCGCTTATCGCGCCCGCGTTGTAGCAGTTTGTTATCTCTCCGGAATAATTGTCTCCCGTGATGCCGCCCACGTTTCCGCTGCCGCTCAAAGAGCAAATGTTATAGCAGTTCTCTATCGTGCCGCCGCTGTATCCCGCGACGCCGCCGACATAGCTTCCGCTGCCGGTGATCTCGCCGCTGACGCCCAGGTTTTGCACGGTTCCGCTCAAATTTCCGAACAGGCCGAGATAGCTGTCGCTTGATTCGATATAAAGGCCGCCGATCAAATGTCCGCCGCCGTCAAATGTGCCGCCGAACGAGGTTGAAAAGTCGCCTATCGGGGTCCAGGGCGCGCTCTCTCCGCCGAGGTCGATGTCGTCGGTGAGCTTGAAATACTCGCCGCCGCAGTCATTTCCGTCGTTTACATAGTCGCGTAGCTTGCCGAGCTGCTCAATATTTGATATCAGATACGGGTCTCCGTCCTTGCCGCTGCCGCTCTGAGCGCCGTCGAATCCGTCGGCGAACGCCGAAAAACCAAGCGAGAGCGCGACAGACATCAGCATTGCCAGAACCGCCGCCCAAGCGATAAACTTTTTTGATTTTTTCATATTTTTTAACACCCCTTTTAAGAATTCATAATATGCTTTCACGACGCCGCCCAAAATCGGGCGGCATCGTGAGATAATTATATTCGTTTTGCCTTATCTGAGGCCCGAGATCAGCTTGTCGAGCCTCTCGGCCACCGCGGCGGTCTCGGCTCGGGTCGCGTTGTTTTGCGGCGCGAATGTTCCGTCGTCGTTTCCGTTTAAGATACCCTGCTCGACGCAGAGCGCTATCGGCTCGCGCGCCCAGTCGGAGATATCCGCCGCGTCGGTGAAGCTAAGCTCGGCTCCGCCCGCCGCAGCGCCGGTTTTGTATGTTATAAAGCTTGCCGTCATCTTGGCGATCTGCTCGCGGGTGATATTGTCCTCGGGGCCGAAGTTTCCGTCGCCGTATCCG
>CANPWW010000113.1 GCA_947585115.1 uncultured Monoglobus sp. | reverse complement strand
GCCCTTTTGTCTCGCTTCAGCCTCCGCGTCGATCCTGCCGCCGAGCTTTGCGTCCTCGGTTTTTCGCTCCGAGGCCTCGGTGTTGATCTTGTTTTGCAGATCCTTTGCCGTTTCGCTTATGTCGCTGTCGATATCGTCCAGCTTGTCTCTGACGGTCATTTCCTCGTCATAGTCCACGTCGCGCGCGTTGTGGCGGTTTGAAAGACCTTTAAAGTGCGCCTCAAATAATCCGTTAAGGTCGGACACGAGCGTGTCGCAGTATTTTTTGAACCAGCCGTTTTTGCCGTCCGAGGCGTATTCGCGTTTTTTTGAGTCATACCATAATGCCATGGTTTGTCTCCTTTCTGAAATTGTTTAATTTTTCTGTGGTATCCTCTTATATTGTAATCCCGGACGAGTGTCTCGGAGTGACACAAACTGTTGACAAGCGCCGACTTTCGTGCTAAAATAAAAGAAATACAATTTGGGAGCGATAACATGAACAGATACAAATCGAATTTATATATTTATCTGATAATATGCGGTGTGATATATGTTGTGTATTCAACGTTTAAAGGAAATCTTGAGGCGCAGTATCTGGCCGGCTGGTTCAGGGGGATATATTTCTTCCTGTCGCTTATTGTAATGGTTATCGCGTATATGAAAATAGCCAAAAAGAGCGACGCGTATATAAAAGAGAACCACCCCGATCTATATGACCGGTTCTACAACGTGCTTATAACCGGCACAAAGCAGCCCAAGCGTCCCGTGTACATCGGCCTTCAGAGCATGTTCAACACCGATTATCTGAACGATCCCAATCTGAAAACTATCCGCAAAGAGGCCAAGCTCTACGCGGCGGCTCTGGCGATAGTCTTTATCCTAACATTAATAAACGTAATAGCATAGGGCGGCAGATCACCGCTCTATTTTTTATTTCAAAAATGCCTACACTGTCATTCTTCCGAGTCGATTTGCGGCTCAAAAATCGCGTCTCAAAGGCATATTTAAAAAATTTTTCAAAAAATTTCAAAAAAACTCTTGACAAATCCCTCGTATAGGTGTAAGATAAATTCAGAGTACTTAAGTAGTCTGAATTTGAACAGGAGGATGAAAATTATGAAAACCCCCGAAAAAATTCCGCAGATTTCGGCCTCTGAGCTCGAGGTCATGAATGTGCTGTGGAGAAACGGCTCAATGACAAGCGCCGAGATCGTTGCCGAGGTGTCGAAGGTCAGCGAGTGGAAGCCCAAAACCATCCACACCTTGATCAAGCGTCTGAACGCCAAGGGCGCGATCACGGCCGAGAAAATCAATCTTCATTCCAATATCTACACCGCGGCCGTCGGAGAGGATGAGTACAAGTATCACGAGGCGGAGTCTTTCGTAAAGCGAATGTTCGGCGGTTCGGTCAACAGAATGATGGCCGGATTTATCCAAAAGAACGACCTTACCAAAGACGATATCGAGGAGCTTAAAAACATGCTCAAATCAAACGGCGGCTAAAAAGGAGGAACTATGGCTGTAAAACTGTTGTTCAGCTTCTGCCTGACCGCCGCGCTCTACGGCAGCATACTCGGCATGATCGTATATCTCTTGAATCTGCTGCTCAAAAAGCAGGTACCGCCGGGTTTCAGATTCGCCCTGTGGCTAATCGCCGCTGTCAGATTCCTGGTTCCGCTTGCGCCCGAGACGAGGTTCAGCCTTTTTAATCTGCTGCCGCGTCGGGCCGAGAGTGTTTCGGCAGTCAAAGAAGTACCGCTTTCGGGCGGAACCGACATGCTTTTGATATTCGGGATAATATGGCTGTCTATCGCGGCTCTGCTGATCCTCCGCGGTGTCATAGCGCGGTCCGTGTTGCGCCGCAGGATCTCACTGCTTAAAAAATATGACGACCCGATTTTTGAAGCCGAGCTGAGCGCCTGCGCGAAAAGGCTGCGGATCAGGAAAAAGATCGTTCCGATCATGCAGAGCGGGATCGAGACTCCTGCGGTATTCGGCTATTTTCGGCCGAAACTGCTGCTCGGCAAAGACGCCGCCAATATGCCGATTGAGGATCTGCGCCATATAATTCTCCACGAGTGCTGCCATGTAAAGCGGCGAGACATTTTGTCGGGATATCTGCTTTCGATCGTGCGGGCAATATACTGGTTCGATCCGCTCGTGTACCTGTTTGAGCATAAGGCTCGGCAGGAAATGGAAATGGCGGCCGACGCCAAAGCGATGGGCTATATGAAAAACGACGAGCGAATAGGATACGGAATGACGATCATAAACACCGCCGCGAAATTTTCGACATTCGCTTCCGCGGCGGTGGGGATGTCGGGCGAAAAGCGCGGCATAAAGAACAGGATCAAAAGCGTTGCCGCGTTCAAAAAACCGGCGATGATATGTAGGATTCTTTGCTCGGCGGCCGTGGTCCTTATCGGCTGCACCTGCCTGACAAACGCCAAGCTTCCCGAGCCGATCCGGCCCGAGAGCAGCGAGTTGTATCAAGCGATAGTTACCGAGCACCGATTCAGCCCGAGCTCCAAAAACGCGAACAGCTCCGCCGACATTGCGGACAAGCGTCCCACAAAAGATATCGGCGTTGAAAATTCCGCTGAATCAGCGGGAAACACCGCGGCCGAAGTTCCGCGGACTGACGACGCCGCTTTCGATGACCGCAGCCAAACCGTGCCGGATAGTGATTCGAATATTTCCGCGCAAACTCCGTCAACGGTCATAATCAGAGACGCGGGGATATATTCCTCAAATGACGGAAACAGCGCGCCGCAGCCCGATTCGGTGACAAACAACGGGAGCGAAACGGAAACAGTGCTGTATTCAAGAGGTGACGGCGCGAATGTTTCGGTCAAGTCAAACCGACTGATGCCCGGCACGGATTACGACGACGTCAGAGCCGAGGCGGAAGCGGACGGAAAGATGCCGGATGAGATCGTGATCAACTCGGGCGAAACGCGGGCCGCCGAAAAGGAGCCGACAAACGGCGAGGTCAGCGTTTATCTAAGCTCCGAAAGCTCCGATATGGTAACCGTTGAAGTGAGCGAGGATGGAACCGCGCTCGGCAGGCTGTTTTTAAAACCCAGGACATTTGCCTCCTACACGGTGTCGGGACTGAGCGATATCTGCCGCCTCGAGATCACCGCCGCCGCCCCGACAAGGGCGCTGATCTACTAACGTAGGGACTAGGGAATAGGGACTAGCGGAAAGTTGTATAATAAAAGTGGACACGCAAAAAAGAGAATGATATAATTAAATCAAGGAGCGTGTTAAAATGAGAA
>CANPWW010000112.1 GCA_947585115.1 uncultured Monoglobus sp. | reverse complement strand
TATCGCGTATCGCGTGACCAAAAAAGACGCGTTGGACCTGCCGGAGCAGACATTTATAAACCGCGAAGTGGAAATGACGCCGAAGGAGCGGCGACTATACGATGAAGTCAGACGCGTTTGTATTTCGGAGCTTGACGGCGGCGTTATATCGGCTCCGTTAATCACAACACGGTTACTGCGATTGCAGCAGATCACAGGCGGATTTGTTCAGCTAGACGATGAAGAAAAACCGCGCCAAATTGGAAACGGAAAGCTGAAAGCATTGGAAGATATTGTTGACGATTATGTTATTGACGGCGGAAAGAAGATTGTTGTTTTTGCCCGCTTCATTCCGGAGATCGAGGCAATTTGTAAAATGCTTGATAAGAAAAAAATCCCGAATGGCAGGGGCGGAACAGTCAAGATGGGTTACAGCAGGATATGGGGCGCCATTCCGCTCTCCGAACGCGGAGAACAAGTGCGGCGTTTCCAACAGGACGAAAATGTCCGTGTGTTCGTTGCACAGATTGACACAGCCGGTCTGGGCATTACATTAACGGCAGCGGACACGGCAATATATTACAGTTTGAACTACAATTACGCGGCGTATGAGCAAAGCCTTGCGCGTATACACCGTATCGGTCAAAAGAATGCCTGCACATACATACATCTTATTTGCCCGAAATCAGTCGATATTCAGATACTTCGGGCGCTGCGCCGCAAGGAAGACCTTGCCAAGACGATTGTAGACAACTGGCGTATGTATTTTGAATAAAAAGGAGAGAAATTTATACACACATTAAAAGTGAAAATCACATTATTGGATGAAATGCTCGGAACATCGAGCGGTGACAAGGACATACACAGCACCTTCATCGCGTCAAAGGCTCCCGACGCACCGAACAGAAACGAGAAGATCGCAGAGGAGATAGAGGCGGTGGGCTTGGCGGAGGCGACCGAGAAGACAATGACGGTTTTCCCGAAAGACGAAAACGGAAGGCCGTTTATCTGGGATTATCAGATCAAGGGATTTTTCAAGGACGCCTGCTCAGCCCTGCAGCGGTGTAAAGGCGAAGAATGTTCCAAAGAATCATGCGCGATCAAGGCCTTCAAAAAAATCATTGACGGCTGTATATTCCCCGAACCGCGCAAAATCATGATCGACATGCACGGCGGGGAAATGGGAGTATGCCAGAGGCCACTCCGTGCCCAGACAATGCATGGGGAACAAAACGCTCTGGCGAGCAGCGAGACGGTGCCGGAAGGAAGCACAATGGAGTTTAAGGTTGTTTGCTTATCGAAAAAATATATTCCTGTCGTAAAAGAATGGCTGAATTATGGTCGGTTTAAAGGTTTGCTCCAATGGCGCAACAGTGGTAAAGGAAGGTTCAGCTATGAGATAATCGAAGAAAATAACGACTAAGCAAAGGCAAGGTGTCATTATGTGTAGCATTGTGACAGCAATGGAAAAGCTATGAAGCGGAAGGATGGCGGGGTAATGACAAGAAACGTAGAGTAGAGCAGAGGTCAAGATAGGTCAAGTATTGCGTGATTGTGCTGTGAAAAGCAAAGGCAAAGTAGAGAAAGCCGAGAAAGGTAACGTATGGCTAAGCGACGCAGAGGGCTAAGTAATGAATAGCACTAAAGGCGAGGAAAAGGCAAAGCGGGGTGCAGTTATTTTTGTTGCGTTTAGCACTGTTAAGTCATGACATAGTTCAGTTAACGCTAAGGAGTGGCATAGATTGAAGGGATAGGCGATGCATTAATCGCAAAGGAAAGGCGAAGCGAAGTATGGCAGACAACGCACTGCATCACAAAGCGCGAAGGGGGTGATAATATGCAAGATTATAACAAGTCGATTTCGTATTTGTGCGCGGAGATGAAGAAACAATCCAAATCACATCAGAAACCGTACACGGACGCGATCATGGCGCTGTTGAGGTTGCAGCCGACTGAGCCGGTTATTAAGCCTAACGATCCCATGATGTACTGCCCGCATTGCGGTAAGCCGTACACGTTCAGAAGCGCCGGAGATATTAAGCACGGCGAACGCGTCTGTAACAACTGCGGTCAGCATATGAAATGGGATCATGAAAACAAGGAGGTGATCACCGAATGAGTGTAACGCGAAGTCCGACAAAAGAAATGCCCGCCGGTGCTGGAACACATATGGCGGACAAAGATATATAGGCTATATCTCAAATTTCATTATATCGGAAAATGCTTGGTTTGTCAAGCCAAGCCGAAAGGAGGAAACAGGATGACTGTATCGGATTTAATTGATCGTCTGCCGCGCTTCCCGAAGGAAGATGTCGAGAAAGCCGAGGTGCTTTGCGTCAGCGAAACAGAGCCACTTGCAAATGCGCGACCTCTTAAAGAGGTGCTCATTGGAGCGAGTCAGACGGTTATTCTCGTGGCGGAAGGCAGCCCGGACGGCTGCACCACCAATAACTACAATATAATCATGACAGGAGGAAATCCCAATGCAAACGTTAAACGAATTGGCAACGAAATTAAAGACCCTGAGGGATCAGAAGCAGAGCCTTCAAGATGAGCTCACGGACGTTAAATGTGAAATCGAGCAGGTCGAACAGCAGCTTGCGGACGCAATGATCGACGAAGGGAATGACAGCTTTAGCTTAAACGGATATGTCTTTACGCTCAAAATCAAAGATATGTTCTCATCAAGAGTCGAGTTCAGAGATGAACTGCTGGACGCGCTGAAACTTCACGGCTACGACCGGGAGAATGTAATCACCGAAACGATCCCCTCACAAAAGCTCAACAGCATAATGCGCGATATTTACGAGGATAACGACGACGAACTGCCCGAGGAATTCGAGGGGATAGTGAGCGTATTCTCAAAGCGCGGAATTGCGGTTCAGAAAAAGAGAAGCATGTCCCGTGCCGGAAAGAAATTTGAATAATTAGGAGGAATTAAAATGTTAGGACAGGTATCATTTGACACTGATCCGCTGGAGGAAGCTATATCACAGGTTTGGAAAGATGAGTTCGATCGCTCATCTAACGAAGACCACGATCACTATATTAAGCCGATCAAGAGCCTGCACGAAGGCTACGGCTACGCAGCGGAACGTTTCACAATGCTCGCGTTTGAAGACAAGCAGATCAAGAGCAAAATCTCTGATCTGCTCGGAAACCTCTCACGGCGCGACCCGGGTATTGTAAACGGAATTCTCGACAACATATTTATGCTTTCATGTTTGGCAGCGAAAGAAGCGATCAGACTTGCGGTTATTGCGCAGCGAATAAGTTCAGAGATCAACTTTGATGATCTGCCGCCGGCGGCATACGGAGAGGACGAAGACGACGAAAATAAGATAACATACGAAGAAGCCGGGGATAATC
>CANPWW010000111.1 GCA_947585115.1 uncultured Monoglobus sp. | reverse complement strand
ACGATACAATACTCTGGTTCAGCGGTTTGAGACAACACAAGCAAAATTAAACGAGGCACAGACGGAAATCACCGAAAGACGAGCGCAGAAACAAATGATGAAAAATTTTATTGACAATTTGCGTTCGCAACCGAAACAGGTTGAGTTTTTTGACGAAGGAGCATGGTATGCGCTCTGCGACTACATTACGATTTACAGCAAAGACAAAATCCGTGTCAAGTTCAAAGACGGGACCGAGATTTCCGTATAAAAATAGGCACTCCACTGCGGTGGAGTGTTTTTTTTAATTTCAGTCAATTTTGAACCCGCAAAAACGATTTGAACCCGTTTTTTGCAAAAAATAAATTTGTATCAATATTCGGCTTTACATATCGGGTATCGTTACGCTCTTCAAATTTTCGCAGTATTGAAATGCGTAAGTGCCAATACTTGTTACGGGCAAACCGTCAATTTCGGCGGGGATTACAACATCGCTGTTATCTCCCTCATAATTCCAAATTGTAATATTTGAGCCATCGGTTTTATACGAAAAATCACCGTAAGTATCGTAAGTTGTCGCGCTTGCAATGCACGGCGTAAATACCGCGAGCATACTGAGTGTGAGCATAATGCTTAAAATCTTTTTCTTCATTTAGAATCTTCCTTTCCGTAATGTTTGGCCTCCGCGGACGCGCGGGGCGTGAGATTTTGAAAAAATGCGTCATTGTCAGGGGCGCTGATAATTTTTTTGTTGTGCATGACCTCCCTTCTGTTTTGAAATTTTTGAGGATTTTTCGCAAACAAAAATGCGTGACCTCACTTAAAGCAAAGTCACGCATAAAAAAACGCGGTCTTTGACTTTAAATGTTGTCACACATTTTTCCTCCAATAAAACCAATAATAGTGGTAAAAAATAACTGTCAAAGTAACCTACGCTTTTTTCGGAGCGTAAGCACTATTATTGGCAATATTAAAAAAATATGTGACATTTTGTATTATAGCATTATTCGGAAAAATTGTAAGGATATAAAATAAAAAAGTTAAAACATGAGTATAACACATATTTTTATGACGCTGTTTCCGCGGGCGGAAAACTTCAAAAGAACACCGCCGTATGGAGGGATTTGCCATACGGCGGCGTATTGTTTTCAAATATATTAATATACGGAACTTAACGGATCATTATAACCGGATCTCCACAATGGTGTTATTCATATTCAGGACCCTTGTGTATTCCATTTTGTCCGCCATGCGTTTTATGAGCTCAATTCCGCCTAAGTTATATTTATCGGCCTCATCGCGCTTGTATTCGAGGGGATCAAAAGGAATTCCGTCGTCGCGCAGACGCAGGATCAGCAACTCCTCGTCTTTTACCAAGCATATGTCTATATAACTTCTTTTTATATTTTTATAGCCGTATTTTCCGATATTGACGGTCAGCTCCTCGGCCGCGATACCCACGGTGTTGGCCTTGTTTTTGTCTATCCCCTGGCTCAAACAATATTCGATAAGCTTTTCGGATATTCCGACCGCGTCGTCAGCCGTGCCCGTGACGGTGACGTCGTAGAAAACATCGCCTCCCGTGTCGGGTATGGCGGCGAAACCTCTCTGCGGCACTTTGCCCTTTTTCTGCAAAACCACTCTTGTGACCGTGACAATAAGTATCGCCGCGATCTCGCTGACTATCATCGAGGCGAATATGCCTCTTACGCCGAACAGTATCATCGCGCCCAGCGCGAGCGGTATTTTTATAACAAACATTTCAAGCAGGGTATCAAGCGTCGCGATACCCGCCTGGCCTATTGTTCTGTAATAATTTTGAATAATCGAGTTTACAGCGTAAAAAGCGAAGCTCAGGCTGAATATCCGCAGGCACTGCAGATACAACGGCTCAAGCTCGGGTATGCTGAAGCCGTACAATTTGGAAATAAGCTGGGGAGCGGCAAGAAACACGCCAATAAGCACCGCGAAAACACCGCCTGTCACTTTTAATATGCGCAGCAGCAGCCGCCTTATGCCGTAATAATCCTTCTCGCCGTACAGCACGCCCGCGATAGTCGGTATCACCTCAACAATGCCGTTTAGGCACAGCTGAACGATAAAATTCGTGTCGTTTGTTATCGAGTAAACCGTCATCATATCCTGGCCGAGTATATAAAGCGTGCTTGTGTTCATTATGACAAGGCTTGCCGCCGTCAGCGCGAACATAGCCATATTCGGCAGTCCGTTTTTGGCCGATTCGAGAAAAAGCGCCGATTTTTTTAGTATGCTTATTTTTTTGAATTTAAGCATTCTTCTTTTTGATTTCAGGTATATCGGGACAAATACCGCGCCGCTTATGATATAGCCTATTATTGTCGAGGCCGTCGACGCGCCCACGCCGTAGGGCGTGTATTTGACAAGAATATAATCGAGCGTAAGGTTTATAACATTCGCGGTTATATGAAGCGCCGCCGATATGTTCGGATTATTATCCACATTCATAAAATATGATATTGCCAAAACCGCGCAAACGGGCCACAGGCCTATGCCGTTCACATACAGCACGGTCTTTACCATATTATACATGTCGCCGCCTTGAGCCGCCGTGAGCTTGGCGGCGAAAAAGGGCGCGGAAGCAAGCTCGGCCACAGAGAATATCAGCGTTAGAATTATCGTCGCCAGCATCGAAACCGATAGCACGTCCGAAGCCGAGTCCGCGTCCCTTTTGCCGAGATAAACGGCGGCGGTCACGGAGCCGCCCATTCCCAGCAATATAGCCGGCAGCTGGAGAAACAGAAGAAGAGGCATGGCGATATTAAGCGCCGACACGGCGTAGCTTCCCATGAGATTGCCCACTATTATCGAATCCACAAGGGAGCCGAGCTGCAGAGCCGCCGTTACCATAACGCTCGGGAGCAGGTAACTGTACAGCTTTTTTCTTATAAGATAATCATTTCTTTGCAAAGTAACACCCCATTATTTTATGTCGGCTGCATTGTCAAAAAAGCCGAGGGTAACAAGAGCGTTTATCGCTCTGCTTATGTAGTTCTCGTTGATGAGCGGCCACGAAAATCCCAGCTTGTACAGCGCCTTTACGGTAAACCTGTTGACGCTTTCGATCATTCTGTGTTCCGCGTCGTTTGCTCTGTACGATATAAGAGAGGAAACCTCCATGCTTTTTTCGTCGCTTGACAACATCTCGTTGAACCGCTTTTCGAATTCCTCGTCCGACACGTTTTTAATAAATATGCCGTTTTCGCGCATACCCTCAATAACGTTGTCCATATGGACAAAATGCGAGTTGTACGCGTGGAATACCGTAAACTCAGGCGGAGTGCCCGCGAGCTTTAATATAGCCGCCGCCACACAGTCTATCGGAGAAAACTCAGCCTCCG
>CANPWW010000110.1 GCA_947585115.1 uncultured Monoglobus sp. | reverse complement strand
TTTGAAAACTGTGCAAGTTTATCCAATTTGACTTTATCAAAAAACTTGGCTTCTTTGGGTAATGATGTGTTTGCAGATTGCAAATTAATAACCGGTGTACATATACCAAAGACAATTACATATTGTTCTTTTAGTCCGTTTAGTGGCTGCAGCGGCTTAAAGGATGTATCATTTGAAGAAGGAATAACTTTAATACCAACGTTTTTATTCCAAAAGTGTGACGGAATAGAAGAAATAAATATACCTGACACTGTAGAAGAAATTGGTTGGGCTGCGTTTGGTGATTGTCCGAATCTCAAAAACATAACAATATCAAAAAGACTAAAAACAGTGGGATGGAATGTATTTGAAAATTGCACGTCATTAAAAGAAATCGTATTGCCCGAATCGCTGGAAGAAGCAAATATGGGTATGTTTAGCGGCTGTACCTCCTTAGAGACGATACAGCTGCCACAAAATATTATTGCGATTACAAACGCAATGTTTGAAAACTGTATCTCTCTAAAGTCAATAAATATACCAAAATCCGTGACTAAAATTGAAGCTTCAGCATTTAATAACTGTGATGCTTTGATAAGCGTTGATACAAACTGTTCGGTAAGTATAGGAGATCGGGCGTTCTATGACTGTGATGCTTTGACGTCGATCAGTATTGCCGACGGTGTTACTGAGATAGGACGCGAATTGTGCTACGGTTGTGATAAATTAACCGATGTTAAGCTCGGCAAATATATAACGAATATTCCGGATTCGGCGTTTAGGCTTTGCCAGAGTTTGGAGACGATAAATATTCCGAGATTTTGCACGACAATCGAGGCAAACGCTTTTGCGGAGGATACCAAGCTGAGCTCGGCTTATATCCCGCCTTATGTGACTAAGATCGAGAATAATTCGTTCTCTTATCCGGCGAAGATGACGGTTTACGGAAAATCGGGCTCATATGCCGAGGAGTATGCGAAGTCAAGGAACATGAAGTTCAGCGTTGTAGACGCGCCTATAACAAACATAAGCTTTGCCGAAAACGAGGTATTTGCCGACAGAGGCAAAAATATCGTGCTGCCGCTAAATATAACGCCCGAATTTGACACCGATACAATCACATTCTTATCGTCGGATGAAAGTGTTGCGACAGTCAAGGAAAACGGAGTTATAAACACCCGAAATTACGGCACAACAACGATAACCGCGAGCACATCGGGCGGCAAAACGGCGACATGCGCCTTGCGCGTATTGTCGGACGGCACGATAATAAAATTCGAGGCGGAGAAAAACGGAGACACCGCAAATGTGCATATAGAGACCGGCATAGTCCCTGCGGGCGCGGAGGTCTATATAGCCGCCTACGACAGAGATGGAGTTATGGTGAATTTTACCGAGGCGGATTTGGTTAATTACATTGCGGACGCGAGCGTTTCGATAAACGGCGCGAGGAAACTAAAAGCCTTTGTTTGGGATCCCAAAACCCTAAACCCCCTAACCCCGGCAAAAGAAATAAACATCTAACCCAAAATCGGCGGCAGTCCAACTGCCGCCGACAACTTTAATTAATAAGCTCTAATGTAAATTCATTATTAAAATACTTATATTGTATAAGCTTTATGGGCTTTTTCTCTATGCTTTTTCGCTTGCTGACATAATCGATCACGTCTTTATCAAATGATTTGGCAATTGCGGTAGTTCTGATCATATTCAAATCACCGGAAACCTTTTTCTGAAGGAACCAAGATTCATAATCGATAAGTTGAGAAAGTGCATCTATATCAAATTTGTCTTTTTTCACTTCTATAAATATCATAAGATAGTTTTATTAAATACACTTGTGTTAAAATTTAATTTATGATATAACAAATAACGAGGTTTTTATGAATGTTTAAATATGTGGAAATTGAATTATAAATATAGATTTTGTGAGGTGTATTAATATATATTATCAAAGCAAGCTCCAATAAGAAAACTGGAGAAATTGTTAATCAAATACTATATATTATTAATGCTCAGATCTTTGTTCCTAAAATATTAATCGTATTATAAAATAACAAAAATCTATTTTAAAAATATATTATTGTGGAAGGAGATATGTTGTATGGGTACTTTATTTGACTTTTCATCTATAGAACGTTGTGAACAAACGATTAGGGAAACGTGGGACGATTTTAGATTGCAACTTAAATATAAGAAATTTTTATATAACGATATAGATAATGCATTACAATCCAATTTTCTTAAAGTGTTTGATGACATTTTTAAACATGGGCATCAGTTTCTTGAAAAATCAATAGAGGAAGTTTTAACTAAAAACACTATGGTGGTTCGTGCCGCGCGTATAAGAAAAGGAGAGCCCATGCCGGATTACGAGCGTTTTATTCCTAAGACCGAATTTATAAAGGACGATAATAGATTCAGCCCTCAAGGTGTTGAGTGGTTGTATTTAGCTTTTGCTCCCAAAAAGCCATCACGTGGATTAACAAATGCGGAAAAATGTGCATTAAATGAGTGCAGAGCAATTAAGGGAGAAGAATTTGCTCTATGTAAATTTAAACCGCATAGTGAATATTATACAAAAACACTTATCGACCTAACAATTTCAAAGAATGTCACATTTGAAAAGCTTAACTCAATGTTTGAAAATTGTATTCAACAAATTATTAATCGTGAGGTGCTAAAAATTTATATAAGTAAAATAATAAACGACGAAGTATCCGAATTTTCAATAGATGAATTACCCATTATTATAGAGAAATGGCTGATATTTACATATGCAAAATTGCTTACTGAACAGATTTTTTTACCAGTGACAGAAGAAGATAAATCTATTATGTATGCACCGTTTCAATGTATGGCACAATATTTTCTGAATAATGGATATATTGGTATTGTATATTCGAGTACTGTTTATCCAGAGGGAAAGAATATTGTATTATTTAATAAGCATGCTGCTTTTCCATATGATAAAATAAAACATTTTAAAATTACAAAAGAAATACATTAAACGTGCATATAATTCATGACGATTCATATGGTGAAATTCACATTTTTAACTTGATAGAAGGGCTCTGCGGAAAAGTTGTGTAAGTAATATGAGGCTCTGCGGAAAAAGATGTGTAGGTAATAAACGACAGACATCGACATGGCGAAAATCATTGGTTTAAACTTAGTTTAATGTGCCAATAATCATATATTGGCTTTTGCAGCAAGGCAGGGTATGGCTTTGCCGAAGTGCAACCGGTATGGTTTTGCGGATTTTGCGCTGAAACGGGCGGCTGCTGCGAGCCAATCCCGGATTTTGTGTAAAGTAAGTTGTTTAAACCTCCAAGATGGTATATAATAAAAATATCAAATTGGAGGTTTTTAATTATGCCACGTTACAAAAAGAGCGCTGCTGAGCGAGCGGCAGAGAAAGAAAGACGAGAAAAAATACTCAATTTTGTACACGAAATGGGTGCTGAGGGGATCGAGGATCTGCATGACGTTTACAA
>CANPWW010000109.1 GCA_947585115.1 uncultured Monoglobus sp. | reverse complement strand
AGCTTTCCGCGGCGTATCGCGGTTATTTGCAAATGTGTGCGACGAGCGACGTCCACAGCCTGCCGAGCGTCCGCGTGAACAGACTGTTTGAGACCTGCGACAAGTTCTTCGAGACCTACGGCATCGCCGAAAACGACGGCATGTGGGTGGCCCCCGAAGACAGAGTCGCCATTTGGTAAGATCAACGGGACGCCGAGTCATCGTCATCCACGAACGTAGCGATTAGTGATTAGCAATTAGCAAATAGTGAATAGAATAACCGTTTGCAAAACACCGTAGGGGCGGATATCATCCGCCCGGCTCGCCCCTTGGGGAGAGCTGTCACCGAAGGTGACTGAGAGGGGTTTCCTACGATCATGGTGCGCGAAAGACTTAAATATAATCATTATCATCTAACAACAAGATCCGCGGGCATAAAAACCTGCGGATCTGTTTTTTATTGTTTCAATAAATCCTATATCTTTTTCTTCCCCAACTTGCCGCACCACAGCAGGACCGCGGCGTACGCGATAGTGAGAACTCCGGCGACCGCGTAGCTTACGGGCCAGGGCAGATTAAAGCCTATCGCGGCGTTTAATATAAAGCTCGAGATTATGAACATATAGAACATGCCCGGCACGAGCGACATAACAAACGGCTGCTTGTTCCGCATCATAAAGACTGTTATCATCGCAAACGCGAACACAGCGAGAGTCTGGTTCGCCCACGCAAAGTAGCGCCAGAGCACGTTGAATCCGCCCGCGTTGACCTTTGCGAAAACCAATATGACCGCCACGACCGCGAATATCACGATCGAGACGCCCAGCCTTTTCATTTTTTTGGACTGGTCGATTTTTAGCGCCTCGGAAATTATCAGCCTGAGCGAGCGAAGCGCCGTGTCGCCCGAGGTTATCGGAAGAATAATAATGCCGATAACGGCGATAATTCCGCCAACGCTGCCGAGCAGATTTTTCGCCACTATGCCCACAACGTCGGTCGCGCTTGTGGAGGCAGAGGCGAGACCGAGTTTCAAAACGCCCATAGCTGCGGCGGCCCATATCATCGCGATAACGCCCTCGGCGATCATCATGTTGTAGAACGTCATGCGGCCCTCTTTCTCATTCCCTATTGTACGTGAAACGAGCGTGGCCTGCGTGGAGTGGAAGCCCGAAACTATGCCGCAGGCGACGGTGACAAAGAACACCGGAATAAAGTGCAGACCCTCGGGGTGAACGCCCGAAACACCGGTCACCCACACGTTGTCGAGCGGATAGCCTTTGACAATAAATCCTATGAACACGCCGATCGCCGACAGGACCAGCAGAGCGCCGAAAAACGGGTAAACCTTGCCGATTATCTTATCTATCGGGAACAGCGTCGCGATAACATAATATACGAATATCGCACCGTATACCACCCATACGAGCGGGTTGCCCGCACCGTTGTCGGTCCTCAGGATCTGCGTTATGAACAGATCGCCCGGTGTGTAGATAAACACCGTGCCAACCAGCAGCATCGTGAGGCACACGAACACGTTATAGAGCGGGTATGTATATTTTCCCAGATATTTGCGTATGAGCGAGGGCATCTGAGCGCCGTCCTCGCGCGCCGAGATCATGCCGCACATATAGTCGTGCAGCGCGCCGCCCAGCACACAGCCGATCGGGATAGTCAAAAACGCGATAGGGCCGAAAAGAATACCCTGTATCGGGCCCAGTATAGGACCCGTTCCCGCTATGTTCAAAAGCTGAATGAGCGAGTTTTTCCATTTGGGCATGGGCACGTAGTCCATGCCGTCGTTAAGTCTGACGGCGGGCGTTTTGCGGTCGTCGGGGCCGAAAGCCTTTTCGCACACCTTTCCGTATAAGGCGCCGCCGACCAAAAGCAGAGCAAGTCCGATGAAAAATGTTGTCATAAAATCAACTCCTTATATTTTTGAATAAATTATATCAAATATCAACCGCGATTATCTTTGAAGGCGTCAAGCCTTGTCCGCACATTCTTCTCAAGATTGCGATAGAAGAATTGGTAGTCATACAGGTGGTACACGCCGCTTTCGAACACATCGAGCCCCGGAGGATATTCCTCGGGCGTGACGTCGGTGACCTTGAGCGCGCCGCGCGCATCGTCGATATACGCTCCTGTCAGGGCGGGTTCCTCGTTTTTGATGTTTCCGCCGTAGTCCGTGAAGCACGAGCCGATATCAAGGCTCTTGTCCGCCGGAGTGCCGTCGGTCTTCCAGTTGAGCGGATTTATCGCGAGGGACTTCGTGCCCTTGGGTATGATTATCGAATCCTCAACTTCGGGAGCCTCGCAGGTGAACGCGATTATAACTCCGGTGTCGCTCTCGCCCTCGGCGGGTATGAGCTGCGGATTTTTTTTCGTCTCGTCCTCGGTGAGCCTCCAGCCTATGGCGTAGCACGCCACAAGTTGATCCCGCGCCGATTTATCCGCGAAATAGTCTCTAACAAGTCTTATGCACATATCGCCGCCCTGCGAGAATCCCGCGAGTATTATCGGCCTGCCGTCGTTTACGTTTTTGTAATAATATTCAAACGCGTCTTTTATATCCTCATAAGCGGACGCGAGATATTTTTCTCTTTCGCTATCGCCCATTGTGTAGACATCAAGACCGGCCTGGCGGTAATATGGAGCGAAGAATCGACTGTCGTCATCATATATTCCCTTTTCCATATTTGTCGCGCCAAGGAAGCTTGATTTGGTCTTTTCATCCGAGAGGCTCATGTTGTCGCCGCCCATGTAGACCGTGGGGCAGACGAAGAACACATCGGCCGCCTTGTCGGTACCGCCGCTCTCGAAATACGCCCAGTTTGCCAAATCGGAGTAATCAACTTCCGAGTTTTGCGGCTCAAGCCGAACGAGCATCGTCACAAACTCTGCGCGGGTCACGTTCGCCGCGGGCGCGAGAGTGCCGTCGGGATAGCCGCTTATAATTCCCGCTCCGCACGCCCAGCGAATGGCATACAAGGCATACTCACTGATCTCTGTCGCGTCGGTGAAGACCGAGATATCCGCGCTCTCGCCTTGCGAAACATCCTCGCCCTTATACCGCGCGTATCTGTAGAGTATGGCCGCGGTCTGCTCGCGCGTCACGTTTTCGTCGGGTCTGAACGTGCCGTCCTCAAAGCCGGTCACTATGCCGTTTTCAGCCGCCCAAGCCACATACGGCGCGTAGTATTCGTTCGGGTCAACATCGCTCATCGAGGCTCCGTTTGACTGCGCATTTTCCATGCGTCCGATTATCGTCACAAGCATTCCGCGCGTCATATTTTGGTCGGGGCCGAACTCGGTGCCGCTAACGCCGTTTACGAGACCGCTGTTATAAGCGGAGCATACCGCGTCATAGAACCAGTCGGAGGCGCTGACGTCGACAAACGGCAGTCTGCTTTCCGATGACTGATTTATGTCGGATGATTGAGGCTCGCTTGTCTGCGGCGCGGAGGTCGAATCGGGTGTCGGTGCAGGAGCAGCGGTCGGAGCCGTGTTTGAGGTCGAGAATGTGCTCGTAGATATGCTTCCTCCGGAGCCGACGGAGGGAGAGGAGGGGAGCGGATAAAATGTTATGCTTTTCGCGGGCTCGCCGCCGGAGTTAACATAAGTCTCTTTCTCGCTGTCGTATGACGCGGGAGCCGCGTCGGATTCGGCGCTGACGCCCTCAAGCTTGACGCCTACCGCGG
>CANPWW010000108.1 GCA_947585115.1 uncultured Monoglobus sp. | reverse complement strand
TTACTTCACGGAAGACGGAAGCTTCAGCATAGGTATCTGCCTCAACCCTGTTGACACGCTGTTTTCGGATTATACGATCAACTCCGCTCATCAGAACTGGCAGGTAAAGGAAGTCGAGATAAAATTTGACTACGACGGCGACGGCACCGACTATGAGCCGACAACCTATACCCTCGACCTCAGCGGCATTACGCTGAAGGCTCCCGAAGAAGTGGCTTCGGAATGGGAAGTTGATGGAACATCAACCACAGGTTCGAAAGTTGTATACACGGTCAATGATCCCGCGTTAGCGGCTCTTGAAAGCGGAGTTGACAGCAAGTCATACAAGCTGATTATAAAGGGCGATGCGGTTGATAGACCTAAAGCCGGTTTCTACTATGATTTGAAATCGATCGAAGGTTTGCCCGAGCAATACAGCGCGGCGGACGGAACAATCGAGTTCTCGTATGATATGTATGTTCCGAACACAAACAAGCCTCAGGGCAACTATTACGTTGAACTCAAAACCGCAAAGTCGATCAGCCATTGGGGATCCTCGGATAGTAATGCGAATGCCTCATTCGGAAGAATGGCTGCCAACGGCACAAACACAAATTACACATTTCTGCAGGGATCGGGAAGCACCCAAGATAGCGACACGTTTGTTGCTAAACATAATGGACAGTTTAAGTTTGGCGAGTGGGTAACCGTCACATACAAGGTTGACTTTAAAGCGAAAAGCTTTACGGCTCAGTATGGCTCCGATACTCAAGACACGCTCACAGGCAAATGGCCCACATCGCTCACGGACCAAGCTCTCTGGTTCGAGGTAAGCGCGGTGGCTGACGGTGCGGATGCCAATGACGGATACATCTACATCAGAAACATCAAGGCCTCGTATAAAGCAGCTGAGGAAGAGCCTACGGAAGCACCCGATTTTGGCGAGTACACACAGACTGAGGTAATTACTCAACAAAAGGATTGGACTTTTGATGCGGTGATTAGTGGCAATGATGTGGAGGATATCGTAGAAGCGACAGCGGCTCCTCAGGGTGAAGCAAAAGTAGTTAAGTATCTCAAGGGAAATACGGATTATGATGGTTTGTATATGTACTCCGAAAAAATGACATCGGCTCATGATAGTGTGGGTAAGAGTGGCAATGGTATATCTTTTGACTCTAGCAAAAAATCAGCTACCGATTTTGGTGATAATTCAAGTGGTAAATCATTTAACACTAGATTAAAACTCGGTGGGTCAGGACATGATGCCAAAAAAGCAGATGGTTCATATAGAATGATTACACTTATGCCCGGAGTTGACGGAAAGCTGAAAGTCTATTTTGCGCATGGTTCAAGTTCTGGCGCTGCACGTACGTTAGTCATTGAACAGGGAGATACCCAATTGCCTGACGCTAATGGAATTTCCGTTGATGCAAATGGTTTAAAATTGGGAGAAGTAGATGTTAAAGCAAATAAACTTGTTAAGATTTATTCTAAAACCAGCGGCTTAAATATTTACGGAATAACATTTACGCCAAACGGCAACTAATCTGCCAACTCAAAAAGAGGAATCCTTCGGGATTCCTCTTTTGCTATGCCCCAACATATGCCCTCAACACCTGTAGGGGCGGATATTATCCGCCCCGCCCGCCTCGCCCAATGGGACGTCGAGGGCGCCGTCCCCTACGAATTTGGCGCCAAACTTCGTAGGGGACGGCCCCCGGACGTCCCGGCTCGCCCCTTGGGGAGAGCTGTCACCGAAGGTGACTGAGAGGGGTCAACATAGAGACTAGGAAATAGGTACTAGGAACTAGGCCGGGCGGATAATATCCGCCCCCACGGCATTTTACGCATTATGATTCTAATTCCTAATCACTACGTTAAAAGTCTTGACAAAACCAAAAAAATATTATATAATAAAAATGCGAAAAGGGATCACCCGAAAGCGATCCCCAATCGCACAAAAGGGAACCGTTAAACGGTTAGCCAAATATAAAAGTCATAAATATGACCGCTACTTTAGCTATGGGCGGTCATATTGCTTTTATGCTCACTATCATGAAAAATACCACAACAGCGACGATTATTTTTAAAATCGTGTTAAGCATAGCAATACCCCCTTTCAATAAGCTCATGAATATAATCATGGCAAAATCGGGAGGGTCACCGCGTCACAATACGCGCCGCTTATCAAAAAAATCGCAGGCGATTTTTTCTCATCGCTCTGCGATTGTTCCTTTTCCCACAAAGGCAAGCCTTTGTGGGAGCCCTATTCACTATTTGCTATTCGCTAATCACTACTTTTGTACCGCTCTACTTTACCGCTTTTTTATTTAGCATTGCAATTATACCATAGTTCAACAATTTTTTTCAAATTAAAAATCTGTTACAAAAATCCTGGTCCCTAATCCTTATGTTGCTTCGCTCTCATTTAGGAGAGTGAGCGTTATATAGTTATTAGCTAATAGCGATTAGGAAGTCGGCCGCCGGGTCATATTTGCGACATTTTGTATCATTTCGTCGCTTATGCCCGCTTTGCGCATGTTCGCTATCATTGCGTCTATGCCTTCCATTCGGCCTTCCATTCGGCCTTCCATTCGACCTTCCATTCGGCCTTCGGCGAGGCCTTCTTTGCGGGCGTCTCTCATCATGGCTTTTTGTATTTGCTCGTCGTCATACAGTGAAAACATTATATCATGCACCTCGCTTTCGTGGTTTGACAGGTATTCTTTCAGGATATTCCTGTCTTTGCATATTTTTATCGTTTCGTCTATGGCTTTTTTAGTTCTGCCGTTGGCTTTTACCCGGTCGTTTAGTATATGCGTGAACATCACGTATTGGTTGATTATGTCGCCCTCGCGGCTTTCGGTGATTACTTTGACTCTTACGTCTAATGCCGTTTCGTCTCCGCCGAAATATTCCTCGCTCAGGCTTATTTCCTTTTCCTCTACCTTTTTCTCGCCCGTGTAGATTACATAAAGCTCCGGCTTCGGGATCTCAAGCTTCTTTGAGCTGTAGATATTAAGCTCCTCTTTTTCGATATAGTCCTGATATGTCTGCACAAGATACATAAGACCTCTGATCATTATATTCACCGTCCATGTGGACTGCGCCTCAACTAAGACTATCAGCCTTTTGTCCATCATAAAGCCGAGATCGTTATACAGGCTGTCGGTCAGTATGTTTTTGAGGGTGACTATCTCGATCATGTCCTCGGTCACATAGTCGGCCTCGGGGTGGAGGGCTTTATACAGCTCCACTATATATTTTGTGTCCTGAAACAGATTTGTAAACACGCTGTCTTTAACGTTGCGTTTTAGTATCTTTTTGTTGTTTGGCACGGAAATCACTTCCTATGTTTTGATATTTATATTATATCCTATTTTTGCGAAACAGTCAATATATTTATTTGATCGAACGGGTGGCGCCTATTTTTTGCCTCCTCCCGGGAGGAGGTGGATTTCCGCCTTTGGCGGAAAGACGGAGGTGGGAACGTAGGGATTAGGGCCTATTTCCTAGTGCCTATGTTGACCCCTCTCAGTCTGCGGACAAGCCGCAGACAGCTCTCCCCAAGGGGCGAGCCGGGACGTCCGGGGGCCGTCCCCTACGAAGTTTGGCGCCAAATTCGTAGGGGACGGCGCCCTCGACGTCCCATTGGGCGGACGACCTCGGCCGCCCGATTCTATGCGGTGTAAGCTTGCGGCAATTGGCAACAAAAAAGACCCCTCGGGGCGCAATGTCATTAAGTTAAAAAAGACTAATAATGATTAAATAGTATACAGGGA
>CANPWW010000107.1 GCA_947585115.1 uncultured Monoglobus sp. | reverse complement strand
ATCATTCCGATGACCTTCATCTCGACCGCTATCCTGCGCGTCACGTCCATGATTTTTTCTTTTATTTCCTCGGGCACGTTCTGGGGCGGATAGATCGAAACGCTGTCGCCCGAGTGGATGCCCGCGCGCTCAAGATGCTCCATAATTCCGGGGATAAACACGTCGGTCCCGTCGCAGATGGCGTCTACCTCAAGCTCGCGTCCGCCTAAGTATCTGTCGATAAGCACGGGATTGTCTTGGTCTTTCCTGAACGCGTCCTCAAGGTACTGCACCAGCTCTTTTTCGTTGTGGGTGATCTCCATGCCCTGACCGCCCAGCACGTATGAGGGCCGCACCAGCAGCGGATATCCCAGCTCCTCAGCCTCGCGTATGCCCTCCTCGAGGGTCCACACGCCTCTGCCCTTGGGGCGCTTGATATGAAGCTTTTCAAGCACCGCGTCGAACTTCTCGCGGTCCTCGGCCTCGTCTATGTATTTGGGCTTGGTGCCCAGGATCGGCACGTTCATGCGGTCGAGGAAGTTCGCCAGCTTGATGGCGGTCTGGCCGCCGAACTGAAGTATCACGCCCTCGGGCTTTTCAAGCTCGATTATGCTGTACACGTCCTCCTCGGTGAGGGGCTCGAAATACAGCCTGTCCGAGGTGTCGAAGTCGGTGCTGACCGTCTCAGGGTTGTTGTTTATGATTATCGTCTCGATGCCCATTTTTTTGAGCGCCTGAATACTGTGGACGCTGCAATAGTCAAACTCTATGCCCTGACCTATCCTGATCGGGCCCGATCCCAGCACCATGACCTTGCGCTTGCCCGACGGCACAGCCTCGTTTTCCTCATCATATGTCGAGTAGTAATAGGGCGATACCGCCTCGAACTCGCCCGCGCAGGTGTCGACCATTTTGTATACCGGGCGGATCCCCAGTTCCTCGCGCTTTTCGCGAACCTGATCTCCGGTGCAGCCGATTATCTGGGCTATGCCCTCGTCGGCGAATCCTATTTTTTTGTATTTTCTCAGAATTTCCGGCGTCAGGGTGTCGAGGGTGTAGTCTTTAAGCTCCTCCTCCATGCGCACGATGTTGCTGATTTTTTTCACGAACCACGGGTCCATGCCCGTGATCTCGCAGATCTTTTCCATTCGGTAGTCGCGGCGGATCATCTCGGCCAGGTCGAACATTCTCTCATCGTCGGGCACGACGACTCTGTGCTTGAGCCCGGCCATGTTGTGGTGCTCGGAAAACTCGCGCATCAGCGTGAACTGCTTTATCTCAAGGGAGCGTACGCCCTTTAGCAGCGCCGACTCAAAGCTGTTGCCGATGGCCATGACCTCGCCTGTCGCCATCATTTTGGTTCCCAGCTGCCTCTTGGCGCCGAAGAATTTGTCAAAAGGCCACTTGGGTATTTTGACAACGCAGTAATCGAGGGCCGGCTCGAAGCAGGCGTAGGTCTTGCCCGTGACCGCGTTTTTGATCTCGTCAAGGTTATAGCCAAGAGCTATCTTCGCTCCAATCTTGGCGATCGGGTAGCCTGTCGCCTTTGACGCCAGCGCGGACGAGCGGCTCACGCGGGGGTTGATCTCGATGACCGCGTACTCAAAGCTGTTGGGGTTCAGCGCGAACTGCACGTTACAGCCGCCCTTGATCTCGATCGAGTTAATTATGTCTATCGCCGCCTTGCGCAGCATTTGGTACTCCTTGTCCGCCAAGGTCTGGGCGGGCGCGACTACTATGCTGTCGCCGGTGTGCACGCCGACCGGGTCGACGTTTTCCATCGAGCAGACGGTTATGCAGTTGCCCGCGCCGTCGCGGATGACCTCGAACTCGATCTCCTTCCAGCCGCGTATGCAGCGCTCTATCAAGATCTGGCCCACGCGGGACAGATGTATTCCCTGAGCGGCGATCTCCTCAAGCTCGTGCCGGTTCTCGGCTATTCCGCCTCCGGTTCCGCCCAGGGTGTAGGCCGGGCGCACGATGACCGGATATCCGATTTTTTCGGCGAATCCGCAGGCGTCCTCGACCGTGTTGACTATCTCGCCCTGTATCATGGGCTGGTTGGTGCGCTCCATCAGGCGCTTGAAGCTGTCGCGGTCCTCGCCCTCTTTGATAGATTCAATAGATGTGCCGATGACCTTCACGCCGTATTTTTCGAGTATTCCTTTGTCGTAAAGCTCGCAGGCGATGTTGAGGCCCGTCTGGCCGCCCATTCCGGCGATCAGGCTGTCGGGACGCTCCTTCGCGATGACCTTTTCGAGGTACTCGGCCGTCAGCGGCTCGATATATGTCTGGTCGGCGGTGTCCTTGTCGGTCATGATCGTGGCGGGATTGCTGTTCACAAGCACCACGTCGATGCCCTCCTCCTTTATAGCGCGGCACGCCTGAGTGCCCGAATAGTCAAACTCGGCGGCCTGTCCGATAACTATGGGGCCCGAGCCGATAACCAGAACTTTTTTTATGCTGCTGTCCTTAGGCATTCTCGCCGCCTCCTTTCACAAGCGTCAAAAAGTCGTCGAATATAAATCCGGTGTCCAGCGGACCGGGCGACGCCTCGGGGTGGAACTGCACGCTGCGTATCGGCAGCTCTTTGTGCTTTATTCCCTCGCAGGTGCCGTCGTTGACGTTGACGTAAAGCTCCTCGACGCCCTCGGGATAGTCGGACAAAATGTAGTTATGGTTCTGCGACGATATATAGACCCGTCCGGTCTCAAGGTTCTTGACCGGGTGGTTTCCGCCGTGGTGCCCGAATTTCAGTTTTTCGGTGGAGCAGCCCAGCGCCATGCCGATTATCTGGTGACCCATGCAGATACCGCAGAGCGGCGCCTTGCCGACAAGCTCCTTGACGGTCTCGACCGTCTCGGGCACGTCCTTGGGGTCGCCGGGGCCGTTTGAGATAAACACCAGATCGGGCTTTGACTTTAAGATCTCCTTGGGCTTGGCGTTATACGGGAAAACCGTGATCTCACAGCCGCGGCTCTTTAGGTCGCGCAGGATGCCCGCCTTGCAGCCCATGTCGATAAACGCTATCTTTGTGCCCCCGCCCTTTATTTTATAGGACTTTTTACAGGACACGCGGCTTATCACGTCGCTGTTATCGAGAGAGTCAAGCTTCTTTTTCACCGCGCTCTCGCTCAGCTCCTTGGTCGTTATGATTCCCCTCATGCAGCCGCTCTCGCGTATCATGCGCGTCAGGGCGCGGGTGTCGATACCCTGGAGGCCGACGATCTTGTTCTGGCGCAGAAATCCGTCAAGATCCATCTCGGTCCTGAAATTGCTGGGATAGTCGCACATCTCGCGCACCACAAAGGCGCTCAGCGCGGGGGCGTCCGCCTCCATATCCTCAAAATTCACGCCGTAGTTTCCGATAAGCGGATATGTCATAACCACTATCTGGCCGCAAAACGACGGGTCGGTCAGCGTCTCCTGATAGCCTGTCATGTTGGTGGTGAACACCACCTCGCCCACCGTGTCATGAATATACCCGAACGCCGTTCCGCTAAACTCGGCGCCGTTCTCAAGTATAAGCCTCGCGGGCTTGTTTGTCTGCATACGATCACCTCAAATATGTTAAAATAAAAGGACAATTGAGAATAATGACCTCAATGTCCTTAATAATTATCTTGATTTTGAAAATAGGTTACCCCTGAAAATGAAAAACAGGAATTGATCAAACGGCGTATGGTACAAAATCGCAATTTAATCACTTCCTCTTTCAAGCATTTTTATTATTCTACCACTATGAAATATGTATGTCAAGAGAAAATTTGAAAATTTTTTGGATTTACGCAAATCGCAGGGCGGATATTATCCGCCCGACTGCCTCGCCCAACGTAGTGATTAATGATTAGCGAATAGTGATTAGGGGGAAAGTTGTATAATAAAAGTGGACACGCAAAAAAGAGAATGATATAATTAAATCAAGGAGCGTGTAAAAATGAGAAGAACATACAGCAAAGAATTTAAAATAGCGGCGTGTGATCTGGTCTTAAAGGACGA
>CANPWW010000106.1 GCA_947585115.1 uncultured Monoglobus sp. | reverse complement strand
TTTCCAAGCCTTCTCGGCGCCTACCGAAAGGCCTGCCTCGCCGGAGATCACGATGATCGCCGCGTCGGTAACGCGCAGGACCTGCTGTACCTCGCCCACAAAGTCAAAATATCCGGGCGTGTCGAGAATATTCAGCTTGTTGCCGTTCCACTCGCAGGACGCCAGCGCCGCGGAGATCGAAAACTTGCGCTTGATCTCCTCGGGGTCAAAGTCCATAACGGCCGTGCCGTCCTGAGTTTTGCCCATTCTGTCGATGTTTCCGGCGGTGTAGAGCATTGCCTCCGCCAGACTTGTCTTGCCGGCGTTGCCGTGGCCCAGCAGACAGAAGTTTTTGATTTTTGAAGTTTCGTAAACTTTCATAGATTTACCTCCGATTATGTAAAATTATTAATATAAACGTATTGAAATTATGCCTTAACTATTTAATTTTACATCATATTGCTCAAAAAGGCAACCGAATAATAACCAATAATTATAAATATTTTTATGCAGTTTGCACAAATTTAATTTTCAGCTAAAAAACAAAAAAGCCCTCGGACTGCGAGGGCAGCATTTACGCGGCGTTTTCTCAGGCCGCGAGTGCGGATTTCGCGTTACGCTCGGGCTTTGCCGCGGCGTTTTCTCTTTGGGCAATGTCACGGCGGAACAAAAAGCCGAACACGGTCCTGATAAGCGGCTGGATAAAGAACAGCTGCGAGAAAAACGCGAACGGGAAGTTAAAGCACACGAGCTTCAGCCAATTCGCGAGCAGCGTGAAAATATTAAATCCCTCGTGATAAGGATAATAAAGCCACGCGGCTATAAAGCTCATCGCAGGACACATAAGTCCAACGGTCGCGCAGATTATCGCGGTCTCGAAAAGCGCAGGGTGAGTTTTGCGCGGGTCGAACACCTTTGCCGCCAGCTTGAACGAACAGGGGCTTCCCATAAGCACCTCAAGCGAATAGGCCAAAACAAACTCTATTGCGACGACCGCCCATATCGGCATCGGGAAACCAAACACGCTGACGCCGCCCATTGAGCGGATCGCCCCGAGGACGCTCGTCTCTCCGGTGAGCGACATAAAGGTTCCTCCGTTTATAACGTACAGACTGTAAAACACATAGGCGTGAACCGTCACGATAACGGTCAGAAACGCGAACACCATTCTCTGGAACTGATTATTCGGCATGAATATACCTCGTCTTTCTAAAAAATCAACAGCTATTATTTTAGCCGCATTTTTCAAAAATTTCAAAGGGAATTATTAACAAAATTCTTGAACCAGCCGTCTAAAACATTTTGATTTTTAAATAAAATCCCGGCTTTCGTCCGACCGTAGTGATTAGCGAATAGTAAATAGGATGGGCGGATAATATCCGCCACTACGGATTTGGCGCACTTTGGTCTATGTCTAGGCTCGCCCCTTGGGGAGAGCTGGCGCCGGAGGCGACTGAGAGGGGTCAACGTAGAGACTAGGAAATAGGTACTAGATACTAGGAATATTTTGCGGTGATTTTCGCCCTAGTTCCTAGTCCCTAATCTCTAGTACCTATGTTAACCTCTCTCCGTCAGGCTATGCCTGACACCTCTCCCCAAGGGGCGAGGCACATATAGATTTCCATAAAATCATTTTTTATTCCGTGGCAATTATTGCGGTGTTGGTTGTTTCGTCCCATTCTACGGTGCAGCCTAAGTTTTCGGAGAGGAAGCGCAGGGGCACAAAGGTTTGGTCGTTGATTAGGCGGGCGGGGACGTCCATTGTGGTTTCCGCGCCGTTTACATAGGCGGCGGTGTTGTCGATTGAAAATGTTACCGTATTTTCGCCCGCCCCGTTGCGCTCGCCGCCTCCGCCCCGAGCGCTTATAGCGATAGCTGTTTGGGTTTCGTCGTTCCAATCGACCTCGGCGCCCATTTGTTCGAACAGAAAACGCATCGGCACAAGTGTTCGATCATTTTCCATAACCGGCGGCTGCGCAAAGCCGAGGATATTGTCGTTTAGTTTCACATACACGCTGTTTTGGGGCAGGTATTTGTCTATATCACTTTTTAATATATAGTTTTTATCCCACGAATAACGCAGGGTATCGGCGGCGTTTAATTCGGGAAAAGCTATATTAAAGCCGGTCATATATACGCCGTCATTGGATATCCAAAATTTGCAGCCGGGATTCTCATTTAAGTTATTGTTGGCAACCAAATAATATTCTCCCACCATGCTCAATATTTGTTGATTTTCCGTGTTGGCATACGCATAAACGACCTTTGATATATTCACATCCTCATACACGATCCGATTTCCGATACCGTCATTTTCAAAAGTGTATATATTCAGGTCTTTTAAAGTTATCGTATTTGTGCCGTTACATAAAGGTACGTTTTCAAGCTCATTCCTCTCCGTCCAGTTTTCCAAATCGCTTGACGAATACACCTTTTCAACCACATCATCCGCTGTTGCCGACCAAACATTCTCCCTCAGAAAGGTCCTGTTTGATATTTTCACATAATATACTCCGTTAATATATGACATCGCTCTGACATACCAATCAAATTTTATTTTCTTCACAAATTAGAAGTCGCTGTCCAGTATATATAACCAACCCTCTTTTTCAAGGCATCTTCCGCTTTTGCTTGTGTTGTCGTACACATTTGGGCGCGCCAAATATACTCCGTCCGCCCACTTTATTTCGTCCATATAGCCGGCTCTGCTGAACAAATCGTAGCTTTCCCTGTCATTAAACAAATTTACACTTTTGTAGTTTTCAAAATTCTCGGTAAAACATTGCTCAAAATCGCCGGAATCATTTTCTTTTTTCACCAAATATCCGTTGCCCACATATTGAATGTCCTTTATATCCGTGTGCGTCTTACCGTTTATATATGTTTCGGCGCTGTTTCGATCAACAAGATGAACAATACTCGGATCATCGACCGTGTTGGCGTATACCGCCGAACCGATCAAACATCCTATTACAAATATTGAAAATATCTTTTTCATGTATAATCTCTCCTTATATAAAATTTGGAATTCCGCCTCTATGACGTTTTGCGCACTTTGGTCGATGTCTAGGCTCGCCCCTTGGGGAGAGCTGCCAACGTAGAGACTAGGAAATAGGTACTAGATACTAGGAATATTTTGCGGTGATTTTCGCCCTAGTTCCTAGTCCCTAATCTCTAGTACCTATGTTAACCCCTCTCCGTCAGGCTTCGCCTGACACCTCTCCCCAAGGGGCGAGGCACATATGAATTTCCTAAAATCATTTTTTATTTCGTTGTTATTATAGCCGTGTTGTTTGCCTCGTCCCATTCGACGGTGTAGCCTAAGTTTTCGGAGAGGAACCGAAGCGGCACAAATGTTTGGTCGTTTATTAGGCGGGCTGACACGTCCATTGTGGTTTCCGCGCCGTTTACATAGGCGGTGGTGTTGTCGATTGAAAATGTTACCGTATTTTCGCCCGCCCCGTTGCGCTCGCCGCCTCCGCCCCGAGCGCTTATCTTTGCCGTCGCTGTCTGGGTCGCGTCATTCCAATTTACCTCGGCGCCCATTTGCTCAAACAGGAACCGCATTGGTACAAGCGTTCTGTCAGCTTCCATAACCGGCGGTTGAGAGAAGCCGAGAATTTTATCATTGAGTCGGACGTATGTTGATTCTGCGCCATCAATGTGAATTCTATAATAAAATGCCGGATCATAATCTATTAGTACATATTCTCCTGCTTTAAAAAGGATTGCATTCGTCATATAATTGTTTTCCCTGTATGGGATAGATGTCTTTTTATATATGCCATCTGTAGTTAGTGATGATGCAACATCCTTATCAAACAAAATACTTAACCATTCTTCTCCGTAAGTTGGAACAGCAAGAGAATGGGTGTATTCATTTTCATATATAATTTTGTATCGTGCATCGTTATAATCTAAATAACTACTCTTTTCTTTTTTATCATACGAATATACATAACCGGAATTTCCCTTGTATAGTTCATTTTGAAAATATTCCTTTGCGTCTGATAATTCCGAATCTGTATCATTAATGGAGATATAATTTATACCATCTGAACTCTTTTTGATTGTAGTTCCATCGCCAACATCTCCAAATGTATCTGAAAAGTAAAAATATCCATTATAGTATCCAAGACATTTTCTATAAACCTCTAACC
>CANPWW010000105.1 GCA_947585115.1 uncultured Monoglobus sp. | reverse complement strand
GCGGAGTATGTGATCCCCGAGGAGCGCAGGCTCGATTTGATGTGGATCAACGAATACTGCGCGCAAAACGATATTACCCATATTTCCTTGACAACGCAGGTCGCCAGAGCGTTTTTGACCTCGATCAACGATATTGCTCTCAAGGTTGTGGACATAGGCGGCGAAAAGCTTGTGCCCTTCGAGCCGAGAGAGGGTATTAAACAGTTCAACAGCTACGGACCGACGGAGTGCACTATATTGATAACGGCGTTTCTGATGGATAAATATTACGACCCTGTTCCCGTCGGCACAGGCGTCGACAACGCGCGCCTCTATATCGTTGACAAGCAGCTGCGTATGCTGCCGTTCGGCGCGGTGGGCGAGCTGTGCGTCGCGGGACCGCTCGTGTCTGAGGGATATCTGAACCGTCCGGAGCAGACGGAAAAGGTATACGTTAAAAACCCGTTTGAAAGCGGCAAATACCGCGACGTGCTTTATCATACGGGCGATATAGTAAAATTCATGAACGACGGCAATCTGTCATACGTCGGCAGGCGCGACGGTATGGTTAAAATACGCGGCTATCGAATTGAGCTTACCGAGGTCGAGTCCGTTTTGCGCGATTTTGAGGGAATAAAGGACGCGACTGTTGTGGCGAAGGATAAGGCGTCGGGCGGAAAATATATCGCCGCGTATATCGTATCGGACGGCGAGGTTGACATAGCGGCTCTTAAGGAGTTTATCGCGGAGAGAAAGCCGCCGTATATGGTTCCCGAGGTGATCATGCAGATCGACGCGGTGCCGCTCACGGTAAACGGCAAGGTCGACAAGAGAAGTCTGCCGGAAATTGATTTCGCTCAGGCGGAGCCGACGGCAAAAACCGAACGCTCACTCACGGCGCTTGAAACAAAGATACTTGAAATAATAAAGGGCATAATCGGCACGGACGAGATCGACGTTTCAGCCGACATTATGCACTGCGGCATGACGTCGCTCTCCGTTATAAAGCTGGCGGTCGAGCTTAACAAGGAGTTCGGCTATGGCGCGGATATAAAGACGCTTATGAAGGGCTGCACGGTGATGTCGATAGAGGATGATATTGTAAGCTATCTGCTTGCCGCGAAGGACGCGCCCGCCGAGGCGCCGACGGAAACGGAAAAGGCGGAGTTCGCGCCGCTTTCGTACACGCAGTACGGAGTGTATTCGGAGTGCATGAAGCGTCCGGACGACACGTTCTATAATATCCCGTTCATGCTCCGGTTCCCCGCCGATTTCGGCGCGGAAAAGCTCGCAGACGCGATAGCCACTGTGCTTGCGGCGCATCCGTATATCTTCACGCGGCTCACGATCAAAGACGACGATGTTGTTCAACAGCGTATGGACGCTGACGGATATGCGGTTCCCGTGAAGAGCATGAGCGAGGATGAGCTGAAAAAGTACCGCGCAGAATTTGTAAAGCCGTTCAAGCTTATGAATTCGCGGCTGTTCAGGATCGAGGTGATCCAAACGGAAGCGGCTGTTCATTTTCTCGCCGATTTCCACCATATTATCTTTGACGGCGCGTCGTCCGACCTGTTCCTGCAATCGGTAAAAACGGTTTTAGAGGGCGGCGAAATACAGAGCGAAGAATATGATTACTTTGACTATGTGAAGGATGACAGAGCGTTCATAGGCGGCGACGAGTTCAAGGCGTCGGAAAAATACATTTCGGATATGCTCGCGCATTGCGAGAGCGCGGCCGAGATCACGCCGGATAACGGCGGACTTGCCGAAAACGGCTCGCCGGCGATCGCTTCAGTTCCGATTGACATGGCGCGTATTTCGGAGTTCTGCAGCGACAGAGGCGAAACGCCCGCGCATCTGTTCCTCGCGGCGACGCTTTACGTCGTGTCGAGATTTACCAACAGCCGCGGCGCGTATATCAACACGATAAGCAGCGGACGCTCGGACATGAAGCTCACAAACTGCCTCGGTATGTTTGTAAAAACGCTGCCGATCGGTCTTGAAATTGACGATATAACGGCGGCGGAGCTTGTGGAGCGCGCAAAGGATCTGCTTATAAACGCGGTGGCGAACGAGGCGTACCCGTATGCCGAGGTATGCCGCAAATTCGACTACGCGCCGCATATTATGTACGCGTACCAGCTCGGCGTTGTGGACGAGCTTCGTATAGACGGCAAATTGATCGAAAGGGAGCTTATCGGCGAGGAGCGCGTAAAATTTGACACGGGCGTGTTCATCGAAAAAACCGACGGCAAGGAGTGCGTAAACGTACAATACAACGACGCGGTTTACAGCCGTGGGCTTATGAGCACATTCGCGAAGGCTATCAAAACAGTCGCGGAGAAAATCATCGAAAATCCCGACGGCAGGGCGCGTCAATTATCTATGCTCAATAAGGCGGGCGAGAAACAGATTGCCGAATTCTCATTCACGGGCTTCGCGGAGCCGGAAATAAAGCTTCTGCACGAAAAATTCGAGTATCAGGCAAGGCGGCACCCGGATCGTACGGCGATCATCGCCCGCGACGGCAAATTTACTTACGCCGAAACGGACAGACGCGCGAATGTGATCGCGAACGCGCTATTAAAGCGCGGAGTTAAAAACGGCAGCCGCGTGGTTATACTTTTGGACAGAACCTCAAAATTCCTCGCGGCAATGCTCGGCATATTAAAGGCGGGCGGCGCGTTTATACCGACCTGTCCCGAATATCCGAGGGAGAGAATCGAAAGCATTATAGAGGACAGCGAAGCGGAGCTTGTGATAACCTTCGGCGATTTGCTCAGCAC
This sequence comes from uncultured Monoglobus sp., assembly GCA_947585115.1. Lineage (GTDB taxonomy): Bacteria > Bacillota > Clostridia > Monoglobales > Monoglobaceae > Monoglobus. Next base: position 1,515 of record CANPWW010000105.1, on the reverse strand, counting down.
ATACAAAAATACGGTTGATATAGCGGAGCTTGAGGCGGAGGGAAATGATAAAAAACCGGATATCGCAATTTCTCCCAATGATTTGGCTTATCTTATTTACACCTCCGGTTCCACCGGAAAGCCCAAAGGCGTTATGCTCAGGCACATTGCTATCGCGGGCTATGTTACCGACGACGAGCGCAATATTCAGGTTCGCTGCTTGACCGAGTGCTGCAAATGCTACGGCGCGATCACAACGGTATCCTTTGATATGTCGCTGCAGGAGACGGCTGTCGCGCTCTGCAACGGTCTTACGCTCGCTTTCGCGGACGACGAGCAGATAAACGACCCTCTCTCGCTCGCGGCTTTCTTCAAGGAAAACGATGTGGACGCGTTCATCGCCACTCCGTCGAGACTTCTCGTATATATGGAGCTTGACGAATTCGCGGACGCAATGAAAAACTGCAAGGTAATTTTATCGGGCGGCGAAAAATATTCGGATAAGCTGCTTAGCGTCCTGCGCGAAAAGACAAACGCCCGACTTATAAACGCCTACGGTCCCACGGAGATCACCGTGGCGTCAAACGCGAAGGACCTTACAAACGCCGATGAAATATCCGTCGGCAGACCGCTGCTGAACTGCCGCGAGTACATTGTGGATATGGACGGAAACAAGCTGCCCGCGGGCGTTGTCGGCGAGCTGCTTATAGGCGGATTGGGAGTCGCCTTAGGCTATAACAAGCTTCCCGAGCAGACAGAAAAGGCTTTTATCGAATACGATGGCGAACGCTTTTACCGCTCCGGAGATTACGCGCGCCACACAAAGGACGGAGACGTTGTGATCCTCGGCAGAACGGATAATCAGGTCAAGCTCCGCGGACTGAGAATTGAGCTTGGCGAGATTGAAAAGTGCCTGACAAGCATAGAAGGAATACGCTCAGCTGTCGCTGTGATCAGAAAGGTCGGTCAAGAGGACGGAATATGCGCGTACTATACCGCCGATGGAGATCCCGACGTTGAATATCTGAAAGCTGAAATGAAAAAAACGCTTACGGACTATATGATCCCCGCGTCGTTTAACCGGCTTGACGAGCTGCCCTCCACGGCAAACGGAAAGATAGACAAAAAAGCGCTGCCCGAACCACGGACGGCGCGGAAAAGATCGGACGGAAGAAAAGCCGCAAACGACACGGAACGGATATTCTGCGATATGTTCGCCGCCGTGCTCGGCCTTGACACGGTATATGCCGACGATGATTTCTTTGAACGCGGGGGCACTTCGCTGCTTGCCACAAAAATTGCCGTGCGCTGCATGACGCAAAATATTCCGGTCGTCTACAAAGATATTTTCGACAACACAACGCCCGAAAAGCTGGCGGCGCTTGTGAATGATTCGGAAACGCCAATCGTGGAGACAAAAACAGCTACTGAAATCACAGCTGACAAGGAACAGGAACCTCTTTATGACGTTTTGAAATACAACACGACGCAGCATGTGGGTGAAATTAATTACACGGACATAGGAAACGTTCTGGT
>CANPWW010000104.1 GCA_947585115.1 uncultured Monoglobus sp. | reverse complement strand
TCATCCGTTGGAAATACGCTTTTGTTTTTTGTCACTTTCCTCAGCTGTCGGTTGAATCCTTCTATGGTATTCGTCGTGTAGATCAGCGTTCTCACCGCTTGCGGATATTTGAAATATGTCGATAAATTTGCCCAATTCTTTCGCCATGATATAGCTATTTTCGGATATTTCACACTCCATTTTCCATCAAAATCATCAAGCTCCGCTATCGCTGTAGGCTCGTCCACCGCCGCATATACTCGCTTAAGATCCGCCATTAGCTCCTTAATGGATTTTAAAGCCATAATCAAGCATGGTCATATAATTATATTCAAACCCTTCAAAATTGGGTTCTATTGTTCCACTCTTATGAGACCGGATGACCGAAGTGAAATAAGCAAAAAACACAATCCAAAACAATGCGAGAAGACACACAGCAGGGACAAAATCAACTTAAACCTTACAGTTGCACAGGATTCTGAAAATTCTCAAAACGGAGAAAGCCAATATATCGGCAATAAAAATTCAAAGAAATTTCATCGCCCGTCCTGTAAAAATCTGCCCGCAGAGAAAAACCGAGTTTACTTAAACTCGCGGGATGAAGCGATTGAACAAGGGTTCTCTCCTTGCGCTAATTGCAAGCCATAATATTTTATTGTATGAAGTTTATATTATAATGTTGAAATATACGCATCCGTAGAAAAATCACTTCCTTGCAGAATATTTTTATCAAAAATTTTACATAAATTTTAAAAATATATTGACACGATGTCAGGATGGTGATATAATTTAATTAATGACACAACGTCAGAATACATTTTTTCGGAGGTATTTTAAATGAAAAAGAATATTGGTTCTCAATTAGCGCTTTATCCTGTGCCGGTAACTGTTATAGGAGCAATGAATGACGATGTTCCAACCTGGACTCTTGTTGCTCATACCGGAATTATCGGACATGACAGAGTTCTTGTAAGTTTAGCCGCTCCCCACTTCATTAACGGCGTTATCAAAAAGACAAATAAGCTGTCGATAAATATGGTGACTGAGGAAATTTTATCGAAAGCGGATTTTTCCGGTTCCGTAAGCGGGGCGAAAACAGATAAGTCGGGATTGTTCGACTATGAATCGGCAGACGGCGTGCCCATTATAAAACAATCTCCGCTTACTATGGTATGCAGCGTCGTTGACGTGTATAACACTCCGAACTTCGAGAGCTTTATTTGCGCCATAGACGACACATACGTTGATGAAAGGTGCTTAAACGACGCAGGGAAAATTGATTATCGGGCTATGAAACCTGTTCTTTTCGAGTTCCCGACATATGAGTATCTGAGAACGGGTGATGTAATCGGTAAATGTTTGTCATTCAAAAACGGCGGCAAATAATCTAAGGAGAATATTATGGATACACGGATATTAAAATATTTTCTCGCGGTAGCGAGAGAGGAAAACATAACAAAGGCGGCGGAGATGCTGCATATTACGCAGCCGACCCTTTCGAGGCAGCTTTCAAAGCTTGAGGACGATCTGGGAGCAAGACTTATGGTTCGCGACAAAAACGGAGTCACGCTCACCGATGAGGGAATACTGTTCCGCCGGCGCGCGGAGGAAATAACCGAGCTTGCGGACAAGGCGGAGCAGGAGCTCGCAGACAGCGCGGAAAATGTCGAGGGCACGCTCTCAATCGGCTGCGGCGAGCTTGCGTCGGTCAGACTTTTGACGGATATTTTTAAAAGTTTTCAGGAGATTTACCCGAATGTGCAGCTTGATCTGTATACCGGAAACGCCGACCAGATCAAACAGCGCCTCGACGACGGGCTCAACGACATAGGAATATTGCTTGAGCCCGTGGAGATCGACCGATACGATTTTATACGTTTTAAGACCCGCGAGCGCTGGTTTGTCGTAATGCGTTCCGATTCGCCTCTCGCTCAGAAAAAATGTGTCACGCCCGAGGACCTGATAGACCTCCCGCTGATCGTCACCAAGCGCCAATGCGTCAGGAACGAGATCGAAAACTGGTTAGGGAAAAGCGTTGACAAAGTCAATATCGTCGCGACGATAAACATGAGCACGAACGCGTCAATTCTGGTGGAGCAGGGCATAGGATACGCCATCGTTATCGAAGGCTCGCTTCCGTATATTGACAAAAATATAATTTGTATGCGTCCGCTGTGCCCCGAAAAAACCGCCACATCGGTGATAGCGTGGAAAAAATCGCAGACATTCGCTCCCGCGGCGAGGCGGTTTTTGGAATATATCCGAGACAAATTGACCGAATAATTTATCAATACAAAATTTGTATGGATATCTATGAAAAACAAGCATTTTACATTATTAAACAACAGGTATATAATATGTGTACAGTTAAATTTTAACACATATTTTAAACGGAGGAGATCAAATTGAAAAAACTGTTATTGTTACTTCTATCGGCCGTCATGATCATATCTATGGCCGGCTGCGCCGCGGGCAATACCGCGCCTGACGCGGAAACGGCGGCGGAACAAGCCGAACAACGGCCCGCGTTATTTAACAAAACTCTTGTCGTATATTTTTCCGCGACCGGAAACACAAGAAACGTCGCCGTAAACATCGCTTCCGTTGCAAACGCGGACTTACACGAGATCGTGCCCGAAACGCCTTACACGGACGCCGATCTTGACTATAACAGCGACTGCCGCGCAAACCGCGAGCAGAACGACGACACGGCCCGCCCCGCGATCAACGGCGGAGATTTTGGAATCGAGCAGTATGACGTGATTTTCCTGGGCTATCCGATATGGTGGGGACAGGCGCCGAAAATTATGTACACCTTTCTTGAAAGTCATGACTTCACCGGCAAAACGATAATCCCGTTCTGCACCTCGGGCAGCAGTTCCATCGGCACGAGCGCGGAAAATATGCATGCCTCGGCACCGAACGCCGAATGGCTTGACGGACAGCGCTTTACGTCAAGCGCCTCGCGCGAGGATCTGACGGAGTGGATAAACGGTCTTGACATTGGTATAAAGGCGGAATGAAAGGGGAATTCAACATGAAAAAATATATAGCCGTTCTTGTTTCGATATTTATGCTGCTCGGCTTTTCGCTGACCGGCTGCGCGGCGGAGCAGCCTGAACCGCAGCAAAACAATACGGATGAAATAACTATCATGCTTCAAATCGACAATCCGATGATGACGGTAAACGGTGCAGAGCGCGAGATCGACCCGGGCCGCGGGACCGCGCCCCTGCTCGTAAATGACGCGAGAACGCTGCTGCCGGTGCGCGCGGTAGTTGAGGCGATCGGCGGCGCTGTCGAGTGGGACGAAAACACAAACACCGCTATCCTGACATACGGCAGCGACGTTATCAGCCTTACGATCGACAGCACGACCGCCTATTTAAACGGTGAGGCGCAGACGCTCGATGTCGCGCCTACAACGATAAACGACCGTACAATGCTTCCGATACGGTTTATTGCCGAGAGTTTTGGATTTAATGTGTTATGGGATGAGGCGGAGCGGATCGTGACGGTCACAAATTCGGAAAGTCCCCAATATGACAGAGATCTTGTATTGATCGATGGCGGCTCTTTCCGAATGGGTAGCCCTGAGGACGAGCCCGAGCGCGGCGCCGATGAGATCGCTCACGATGTGACGGTAGGCAGCTTTTATATGTCAAAAACGGAGCTTTCGCAAAAGGATTACCAAGCCGTAACGGGCGCAAATCCGAGTGAAAGCATTGGCGGCAATCTGCCTGTTACCAATATCTCCTGGTATGACGCGATCAACTATTGCAACAGTTTAAGTAAAGCGGAAGGCCTGACGCCGTGTTACGCCGTGTCAGGCAATTCGGTCACTTGGAACAAAAGCGCGAACGGCTATCGCCTGCCTACGGAGGCTGAATGGGAATACGCGGCGAGAGCGAACACAACCACTCCGTTCAGCTTCGGAGATTATGTTTATGACGAAAACGCCAACTGCTACAACGCCTACGGCTACAACAACGACGCGAGCGGCAGCTGGGTAAACGGCTATCTCAGCAGCACGGTCCCGGTGGACAGCTATGCCCCGAACGGCTTTGGCCTTTACAATGTTCACGGCAATGCCGCGGAATGGGTATGGGATTGGTACGGAGATTACGAAGCCGATGCCTCGGCCGATCCCGTCGGAGCGGAAACCGGAAATTATAAAGTGGCGCGCGGAGGCGGCTGGAATGATTTTCCGAAACATATCCGCTCGGCATACAGGAGCGCTTTTCCTGCCGATGTGCCGTTTTACAGCATAGGTATGCGTTTGGTGCGCAGCGCTTCGCCCGCCCAAGGCGAGGTTAAAAGCATAAGCGGCGCGAGCGCCAATCAG
>CANPWW010000103.1 GCA_947585115.1 uncultured Monoglobus sp. | reverse complement strand
GCCTCGCCCCTTGGGGATAATCAGCAAGCTTTGCTTGCGGGTTCAAAGCGACCTTTCAAAATCGCTTGCGATTTTGACCAAGCGCTTCCTTAATGGTGGCGTTCCGCCAAAGGCGGAAAGACGGAGAGGGGTTAACATAGATACTAGGTATTAGCAACTAGGGACTAGGAAAATGATATTGTTTTTGAAAATTTCATTGACCTTTTGGAAATAATATGATAAAATATATGTGCTACAAAGTTTAAAATTCTTGCAACAGTTTGCGTTGCTAAAAACGCGAGCTTTGCATTCATATCTGTTGTAGGAATGAACTTTGTAGCAAAAGTAGTCAAGGCTGCGTTTTTATTATTTGCGCGGTCGTGACTCCACACCGCGCAATCTTTATATAGAGGTCAAAAATGAACAAAGAAAAATTTAAAACATCGAATGAAGAATATACAGCGCTAAGGAATGAGATTGTTTCAACGCTGGAACAACAAAGAAATATGTGGATCGCGATGTATACCATTTATATTGCACTGTTTGCACTCGCGGTAGAATATTCATATAATTTATTCCTTGTAGCCTTTATAATGCTGATTCCGTTTCAGATTATAATAAATTCACAAAATTGGTCAATTCAAAAAATATCGACATATATTCAATGCTTTTTTGAATATGAAAGCATTGAATTCCATTGGGAAGGTCTACATACTTTTCATGTGTACAAGGACTATTATCGAAAACACGGAGATTCAAAATTGCTTAATTATACGGGCGCAACGCAACTGGGAATATTGTCATACGTAATGTTTTGCGGGAATCTTATTTACAAAAATTATTTATATAGAAACCTAAATATTTTTGATCTAGTTTTGTTATGCATTGCTACAGCAGCGTTGATTGTCACAATAATAATTAACAAGAATTTCAAGAAAGAAAATTCGGAAGAATTGAAAAAAGTTATGATGGAGTATAAAAAATATGTAAAAACAAGAAGGGAGGAAATGAAGTGAAGAAGTTTTTGTGTTTGTTTTTAATAATTACACTGGTCTTCGTAGCTACAATAATGTCTGCTGCAGCATATAATATGGGCAAGGTTGGCGAATACCAAACAATTTCCGCGGGAGGTGGACATACAGCGGCGATAAAAACGAACGGCAGCCTTTGGACTTGGGGAAAGAACAATCACGGACAGCTCGGCGACGGTATTGGTGGACATCGGGGTGATTATAAATTCACACCCATAAAAATAATGGACAATGTCGCGGCTGTTTCCACGGGGTGGTGCCACACAGCGGCGATAAAAACGGACGGCAGTCTTTGGACTTGGGGAGATAACGAGTATGGAAAGCTCGGCGACAGTTCCGGAGGTTATGAAAATTATAAATCCACTCCCGTAAAAATAATGAACAATGTCGCGGCAGTTTCTGCGGGATATAGTCATACAGCGGCGATAAAAACAGACGGCAGCCTTTGGACTTGGGGATGTAACGCGGATGGACAGCTTGGTGACGGCACTATGCGGAACAAAGCCACTCCAGTAAAAATAATGGACGATGTCGCGGCGGTTTCCGCGGGACATAATCATACAGCGGCGATAAAAACGGATGGCAGCCTTTGGACTTGGGGAGATAATTATTACGGACAGCTTGGCGACGGCACTACGGCGTGGAAATCTACACCCGTAAAAATCATGGACAATGTCGCGGCGGTTTCTGCGGGAGGGGAGCATACAGCGGTAATAAAAACGGACGGCAGCCTTTGGACTTGGGGAAGTAACTGGTACGGACAGCTTGGAGACGGCACCAAGGGTTCTGAAAATAATAAATTCACACCGGTAAAAATAATGGTCGATGTCGCTACGGTTTCTGCTGGACTTAGACATACAGCGGCAATAAAAACGGACGGCAGTCTTTGGACTTGGGGATATAACTATAACGGACAACTCGGAGATGGCACTACTATCGACAAATCTACTCCGGTAAAAATAATGGACAATGTCGCGGCAGTTTCTGCAGGAATGTATTATACAACGGCAATAAAAAAAGATGGCAGCCTTTGGACTTGGGGAGATAACTGGTACGGACAGCTTGGAGACGGCACTACGGAGGATAAATCCACTCCCATAAAAATAATGGACGATGTTCGCTTGCCCGGTGGTTGTTTTACACCTTCGCCCACGCCGCTACCCGATACCGGAGAAATACATAGGATCACCGGATATAATCCGCAGAACGGGACTTTGCAGTTTGATTACAGCGTATGGGATTACAATATAGCCGACAACAGCATAGATTACAATTCTCTTATCGGTAAGTTTGTTATGGTAAGAAAAGATGCGTTTGACATCGTGAGCATTAGGAGCATAAACGACGGGTTTGGCACGGCGACAAATATAAAGGACACATCGATCGACATTGACGGAAAGACATATAAACTCGGCGGATATGCCGATACAATATTTATTGACGAAAACGAAAAAGTGCATTACTTTTATGACGGCGACACGATCTTTGGCGTTTTTGATTTATTAGAGCTAAACGGTAAAATAGAAAATTGGAACGAGTCAAATCAAACGGTAACAATAGACGGCACAGTATACACGATCAACAGATTTTCAAATATATCTCAATCGGTCATCAATAATATCAAAAACGCAGTCGGCACCGAAGTAAGTTATTCCGCCGACGGCGTCAATGATCTGTATTCGCTTGAGCTGCCGGAAACGCTTTTATTAGGCATAACTTCGTTATCACCGGGAAAAGATTCCATAGTGGATTTATGGGATAGCAATGCCATTGAATGTGAAATAGAATTTACTAAAGAGATTAAAGAATTAGGAAAAGGAAAAATCTATTTGCATGATTTTAATACTGATAAAACAGTGTGTGAATTACTGCCAAATGATAATTTTTACACAGTTGAAGATAATGCCAAAAAGCTAAGAATTGATATAAGCAGATATAATGTTGATCAACCGATTATTCTTAATGATAACAAATATTATATAACCATTGATAGTGATGCAATTATTTTTGCGGATAATACAAAATTCAATGGAATTAATAATAAAAATATTTGGTCATTCACTACCGAATATGGTTTAACGCCCTATTATGATACGGTTTCATTTACAAATATGCCCGGAGCATTTTTGCATGATTATGAATACAATGGCGAATATGATGCGAACTTAAAAACTAAAGTTAATTTGTGTTCTATTGCAAGCGGTGATTTAGAAAATAAAATAAAATCTATTTTAGGAGACAAAGTATATAAAAGCTATACAAAGAAGACAAATAAGTTTACGGGTTTATGCTTTGGAATAAGTATGGTAACCGCATTAAATAAAATGGATTTACTTAACATAACAGATTTTGATAAAAATGCATCAAATTTATATAATATGAAGAAACCGATAGAAAGTACACAAGCATATGGAGTCAGAGATTTAATTAACTATTATCATTTATTGCAATATACTGACGAGCTTTATGTCAATGGTTTTGATGTAACTAAAGCAGATATATTTAAAAATGCTGATGAATTTAAAGCGACTTTACAGATGATAGTAGAAAATGGGCTAAACGCCAATGAAACAAATAAAGTATTGGTTCTTAATTATGGATGGAGGGAAAATATTGTATCTTCTAAACTACATTGTGTTGTTATTTATTCTGCAAGAAAAAACACAGATGGAAGTTATGAATTACTGATAAAAGATCCAAATTACTTGGATATGAAAAAAATGCAGGTATCTTCCGACTTTTCTTCATTAACATATTCCGAAGGCAATAGGACAGTTGATGTATCTTTGTTAAAAGTCATTGATGTTACAAGCTTACAAAAAGACTGGCTTATCGGCGCGACCGGCAAATCTGCCGGTGTGGATGCAGCCGCAGTAGACATGCCGAGCGATTACGACACGCTTAGGGTCGTTGCTTACGGCGACTTTTCGATCACCAATGAACGCGGCGAGACGCTTAACTATAATGGCGGATATGTAACCGGCACGATGGAAATACTCGACGAGGATTTTGTTGACAGCGGCGACGATAATTATGTTGAGTTTGTGTATAAAGTAAACAAGAGCGACAGCTATACCTTCAGCTCAAAGGACACGCGCTCGGGCTGCACGGTCGACGGCGGAGACTCGTATATCTCTGTTACGGCCGACAATGCCGACAGCATTGTTATGGACAAAAATTCCGGAATAACCGCGAGCGGAAACAATCTTGATTACACGGCTTTTGCAACCACGCTCACGGGCGAAAATATGTTCTCGGTTTCGGGCGGAAACACTAACAATCTGAACATCACGTTGAGTGCCGACGGCTCGGCCGAGATCCAAGCCGACACTTTAAAAGATGTTGAGTTTGAATCGCTTTTTGAGGACAAATCGTTCGTGTTTG
>CANPWW010000102.1 GCA_947585115.1 uncultured Monoglobus sp. | reverse complement strand
TGTTCATGGCGGCTCTTTTCCCCATAACCGAGAGCGCCGTGATAAGCGACATGAAGGGCGTCACCGTCACGATCAAGGACGACGAGGAGCAGGAGCCCGCCGTGATCTCGTTCGGAAGCTCGGAGTATTATCCCGAGGACGGATACATAAAGGTCACGCTTGAAAGGAGCGGGGCGATAAATCAGATGGTTGCGCTCAAGGTCTCCACTTCGGACGGCACTGCGGCGGCAGGCCGCGACTATTCGCAGGTAGACACCGAGGCGGCCTTCCCCTACGGCGTGACACAGCGCACGATCAATATACCCATAAGGAGCGAATACATCGGCGAAGACGCCGACTTTAACATCACGCTCTCCGAGCCGAATGGCTGCGTTATCGGCGGAAACTCGACCGCGCGCGGAATTATCCCCGCGGGCAGCGAGAGCTATTCGTTTGAAAACGAGGCTGACGGCGAGGTCACAGCGGCGAAGGCCGCCGACGATGACGACGTTGTGGTTCTCGACGCGCTCGACCTTTCAAACCCGAAATCAACCGAAATGAATTATGCGAGCATAGGATCGGTGGGAACCTTTGGCGGTAAAAATACTCAATATGAAGTAAAATCCGATCTTCATTGGTACAGCGAAATTTGCGATCAAATACACGAGGCATATTCAAAAGCGACATGGGACATAGGCAGGCACTATACTTATAACGGAATCGAGTTTGACTGCTCGTGCAGCGGCAACGGCGCGTTCGGTTTTGATTTTTACAGTGCCGATGACAATAGTGACCAGGACGTCTATAGCAACGGCGGTGTATTGAACCGACAAAAAATAGATGTGTTTCAACAGGCTGATTTTTCTTCATTTATGGCATCATCGTATTACGATATAAGTATGTTAAATAAAGCCAAAGATCTGCAAATATACTCGGCATCTCCCATATTAAAACCGTTTGACATCACGCTTGAGGGCCCCGAAAAGCTTAAATTCCTTGACGGCGACGGAACCTACAAGGACAACACGGAGCTCAAAAATGTCGTGGACGCGACAAATGTCTCGCTCAGCGGCGCGGACGAGCAAAATAAGATCGTAAGATTTGCCAAAGACGGAAGCAACTCCATCACCCTCACCACCTCGGGCACATACTCGTGCATAACGGGCATTAAGATCATAAACAACAAAGCAAACAAATCGACCTCCATAGACACGAAGTATATCAGCGGCCTCGGAACAAGATCGGTAACAGTCAAGCTCACCGAGGATCTTGTGAAAGATTACTTAGATTATATTGATTTTGAGAACATTAAGGACGACAACTCGAGAGGCCAAAAAGGCATATTCAGCGTGCAGCCCGTGCTCGGCTATGTAAATGTGACCGTAAACGTGCACGCGGACCCGCTCAATATAGGCGAGGTCACGCTGAGCGGAAACGTTCAGCCGAACAGTGACGGCTCGTACACATACCATAAGGGCGACACCATAAGGATTACTCAGACCATAAAGGACCCCGATATGTATACCTCCGACAGAATACAGCTTGTGACTGCGGGAGATACCAATCCGGGCGACGTCCTGAGAAAATATGACACAAACCCGGACGGCAGCCTCACGGATTACTGCACATATTTTGACGACTGTGACCAAATAGACGTTACGCCCTACTACACCAGACAGGACAATCAGATAACCGTCAGAGTGGCCAAGAGCGATCTTAATATGTTCGACACAAGCACGGGAATATTCGCAAACACGAGCAGCGATACCGGAGATTATATGGAATACATGGCGGCAAGCGGCACCGTGGTCGAGGATTACTACGAAATGACGGCGACGCCCGCCCGGGACGGATATATCTCGGTTTGGCGGCCGACAGGAACGGGCACGGCGCGGTACGCGCAAAACACATTCTATTTCGACGCGACCAACGACCCGGAGAAAAACATAATATACCTGACCTGCGAGAAGGCGGACGATATGCGCTATGTTTTAACAGGCAGCGTTGCGTATTCGGACCAGCCCTTAAACGGTTCGTCCTCGGACAACAGCGCGTACCTGCCCGCGAGCGGGGCCTACATATATATAGACCCGTACAACTACGGACTGTCGGACAATGACGGCAAGTTCACCACCACCGCCATTTCCGGCATTAACGGATGCAGCGTTATTTTTAAAGTGACGGCCTCGGGCAATACGACATACGGCTCGGCGGTCCTTGACAATACAAAGATATCGGAATTCGGACAGGACGAGAGCGCGATCACCGCTTATGAATCGTCGGTGAAGGCGATCAATGTCAACGCGTCCGACGTGACTGTCCCGCATATCAGCGCGTTTGTGGAAACCGATGAAAACGGAAATCAGAACGAGCTCAACACGGTCGAGATAAGCGACGACGATTTTGAGACCTTCACGATCACCGTCAACAACGACAACGCGTCCTATACCGACTCGGACGGAATTGAGCACAAAGAGAATGTCAAGCAGATCGACCTTTTGGCCTGCGACCCCAAATCAAACAAGGTCAAAGCCACGATAACGGGCACGATAGCCACGCCCGAGCCAAGCGGAAGCCCGGAGCCGACCGCGGCTCCCGACCCAAAAGCCACCGCGAGCCCGACTCCCGACCCAGACAGCGTCAACAACAGCGCGGTCATAACAAAGATAAAAGAGACGGTCAACAACGACGGAACGACCACAACGGTATGGCAGATGAGCCACACCTTCAACAAGGGCCACGCTGATTTTTACGATGCCAGCGACAAGCTGTATGTAAGGCTCACGACCGACAGGCTCATGGGCAACGGCAAGTCGATCGACGCGGACGGAAACCAGACGGACAACGACGCGTTTAAGCAGACGACCTACAATCCGATCAACACGGGCTACGTCTTCACGGAGCAAAATCCGCAAAAGCCCGTGACGCAGAACATAAACTTTAATACATACATGAACTTTATGGAGCTTCCGCTGATCGGCTCGCTAAACGCGTTCTTCGGTCTTGATGCTGTCAGTCTGTCGCTCACCAGTCTGCCCGACGGCGGAGAGCGTCTCGGTATCGGATATATTCCGCTGTCCGAAAAGCGCGAAATACCGGGCTCGGACATATCACATGAGCAAGTGGAAAAAGGCGCCGATATGTACAAGGATCTCGGAGAGATGGCGAGCAACACCAATGCCATAGGCATGTATGAATGGGGGCTGAGTCCCATATTCGGAGTTTATATTGACTTCGGCGTAACCGGAGCCACGAGAGACCTTGTGTTCATCGGCGGCGGAATATACTTCGGAATAAGCGGAGACTTCCGTCTGGTTCAGTATTTCATGGTCGGCGCGGTGCCGATCTACTTCGGCGTTGACGGCGAGTTGACCGTGGCCGCGCAGGCCGGTCTCGAGGATAAAACTACCGAGGGAACGACGATCAACTCGATCAAGGATCAGAACAACTCATTTTCCTCACATTTCTCGCCGCAGATCGTTATACAGGCCTACGGCGACGTTTACGGATACGCGGGCGTCGGCCTGTGCGGAATTTTGGGCGTGAGAGGCGGACTCAGCTTCGGCGCGGATTATATATATTTCCCCAATGTGAAGGATATCTATCCGTCATATCACGAAAACGGACTGACTCTCGACGCAACGATAAAGGTAAAGCTTGACGTGCTGCTGTTCTCGATCCCGATACCGGCGGTACATCTGCTTGAAATGAACTTCGGATATTTCGCGGATGTTGAGGAATCGAGCAAGGAAGACATGTCGAGCGGCGAGGCGAAGACCGCGGACGCCGCGCAGGCGGTAATGAGGCCCAGAGCCGAGGGCACGTCCGAGTGGCTGCCAAACGGCGATCTCGTGCAGGCGGCGAGCTCCTTTGAAGAGGATGCCACAAGCGTACTGCTCGAGAACGGATACGACAGAGCCGATCCGCAGCTTTTGAACCTGGGCAACGGAAAAGTGCTGCTCGTGTTTGTGGCCGATATCCCCGAAAGGAACGATGAAAACAGGACCGCGATAATGTACAGCATTTATGAGAACAACACCTGGTCCGAGCCTGTAATGATACACGACGACGGCACGGCCGACTTTGAGCCCGATATATGCGACGCGGGCGACAAGGTTCTGATCTCTTGGACTTCAAGAGCCGAGGACGCGGAATACACAAGCGAAAAGGAATACCTAAAGAGCCTCAACGTTCACGCCGTGACGCTCGACAAGAACACTCTCGAGATCGGCGAGGTCGAGAAGCTGACCGACGACGACTACTTCAACAGCTCGCCCGTCGGAGTGTACGACGAAGTGAGCGGCGACATGATGGTATTTTATCTGAAATCCGCGCCGACCGACGACTTTGAGCAGTCGGTATCGCCCACGGTCAACGAGGGCGAGATCATGTATATGCTCTACGACGCGGAGCAGGGCAGATG
>CANPWW010000101.1 GCA_947585115.1 uncultured Monoglobus sp. | reverse complement strand
GGCAGTATATCGGGCGCTCAAAGCCCAGCGTGTCAAACAGCTGAACGTGTATCGGCAGCGTGGCCAGCCATTCCTCGCCGCGGACAACGTGGGTCGTGCGCATCAGGTGGTCGTCGATAACGTGCGCGAAGTGGTAGGTGGGTATGCCGTCGGATTTGAGCAGCACAAAATCCTGATAGTTTTCCGAAAGCTTCAGGGTGCCGCGTATTCCGTCGAATACCTCGATGTGGTTCTTTTCGTCTCCGTTTGAGCGGAAACGCAGCACATAGGGCTCGCCGTTTTCGATTTTCGCCTTTATCTCGTCAAGCGAAAGATCGCGGCATTTCGCCCACTTGCCGTAGTAGCCGAAGTTCAGCTTTTTGGAGATCTGCTCCTCGCGCATTTCCTTGAGCTCCCGCTCGGTGCAGAAGCAGGGGTAAGCCATACCCATCTCAACCAGTTTCTTTGCGAAGCACTGGTAGATCCCCTTGCGCAGCCGCTGGCGGTAGGGACCGTAGCTTCCGCTGTCGCCGTCCGCGGTCGCGCCCTCGTCGAATTTTATTCCGAAAAAGTCCATCGCCGAGATAACCAGCTCGACCGCGCCCTCTACCTCGCGCTTGGCGTCGGTGTCCTCAACGCGGAGGAAGAAGGTTCCGCCGCTCTGATGAGCCAGGCGCTCGCCTATTATCGCGTTGTAAAGGTTCCCCAGATGCACAAATCCGGTGGGGCTGGGGCCTATTCTTGATACGACCGCCCCCTCGGGCAGGTTCCTTTCGGGGTACTTATCCTCATAATATTCGGGGCTCTCGGTTATGTGACCGAAAAGCAGCTCCGCGAGCTCTGTATTTTTATTCATCGCGTTATGTCTCCTTAAAATAATATATCTTATATATTTTACTATTATTTGCGAAATAAGTCAAGAGCGGGAAGTTTAATTTTATAATTATGTAACACAAGCTCATAAATGTCAAAATAATTGTTATAAATGTCAAAATTATGGTTGTTTATGTCTTATTATCGTTTAAGAAGCTATTGCAAAAATTTGATAAACATGTTATAATGAGAATTGCTTATTACGTACGTAATAAAAATTTTTCTTATGAGGTGGATCTATGAAAAGAATAGGTTTGTTTTTGATATGTTTTTTTACTCTTTGGACGGTTTTGAGCGGCGGCGCTTCGGCCGAGAACGATCTGCTTGCCTTTCCCGGCGCGGAGGGCGGCGGCAAATACGCGGTCGGCGCCAGATCGCAAAACAGTCTTTCGGTTTATCATGTGACTAATCTCAACGATTCGGGCGAGGGCTCGTTCCGCGACGCGGTGTCGCGTTCCGGCAGGATAATCGTGTTCGACGTCAGCGGAGTTATCGAGCTTTACAGTCAGATAAGAATGAGCAGCGGCCTGACAATACTCGGTCAGACAGCGCCGGGAGACGGCGTCGTTATCACCGGATATGATGTGATGGTCGGAAACGACAATATAATACGCTATCTCAGGATCCGCCCCACAAGCAAAAACACCGACCGCGAGCACGACGGTCTGGGCGGTTCGGGCTGTGACGTTATCGTGGACCACTGCTCGGTAAGCTGGGGTATCGACGAATTGCTGACGCTGTACAAAGGCTCAAACGTGACAGTGCAGAACACGATTTCATCCGAGAGCCTCAGAATGTCCAGCCATGCTAAGGGCGCTCACGGCTACGGCGGAATATTCGGCGGTGAAAACTGCTCTCTTCACCACAATCTGTTCGCTCATCACGACAGCAGAACACCGCGTCTTGACAGATGCCTGAAGCGCACCGATGTCAGAAACAACGTGATATACGACTGGGGAAAAACCAACTCGGCGTACGGCGGAGAGCCGTACTACCAAGACCCCAACGACGCGCAGGGCCCGTTTTCTATCAACTGGATAAACAATTACTATAAATACGGCCCGGGGACCTCGCAAGGCATACGTGACAGAATTTTCGAGGTGTCGGGCTCGAACGCGCAGGATTATTTTAACTTGACAAATTTTTGCTTCAAAGGCAACTATGTGGAGTGTTATCCGGATGTCACAGCCGATAATATAAAGGGTATAAAGAATCCCCAATACGGTTCTATGGCCGACGAGCCCGAGAGCATGGGCGAATACGAGATAAACACTCAGACCGCCGAGGAGGCGTACGAGACGGTGCTCAAGAACGTGGGCGCGTCGCTGCCGAGGCGTGACGCGGTAGACGCGAGGATCGTAAACGACGTTAAAAACGGCACGGGCCGCATAATCAACTCGGCCGAGGAAGTTGGCGGAGTTCCCGAGCTTAAGCAGGAGCGCCGCGTGTTCTCTATTCCTCAGGAGTGGAAGACAACAAACGGCATGGGAACCGCCCGCGAGACCGACATAGTTTCAAACGGCGGCAAGCATGACGGCTACACATGGATAGAGGCGTATGTCAACGACATGACCGAGACAATGTCCGAGAACCCGCCCTCAAGTCCGACCGTCACGGTTTCGGGCCCTGAGATCAACACGATCGACGGAGCGGCGGACAACTGGACGACCGCCGTGTCGGGTGAGCCTTTTGAATACAATGTTTCGGCAGCGCCCGCGAAAGCCGGCGATCCCGAGATAGATTATATAGAGATTTACGATGGCGATAAGGTTTATACTGTATCCGTGGGCGACAGCGCGAATTTGAAACTTGATCTCAGCCCCGGCACGCATTATCTGTCGGCGAGGGCATACAACAAAAACGGCGAGTCAACGCAAAGCCCCACATCGATAGTTTACGTCAAGAGCGCCGATACTCCCGAGGGCTTCACTCACGCGCAAATAGGAAACACACCCTACGGCGCGGCGGGCAGCTCTTGGGCGAGCGGCGCAAACATTGGCCTGCTCGGAAGCGGACGGCTGGGCACAAGCAACGGTTCGGAGATCACGGGCGTCTCGCAGGACAGCTGCGACTTTATGTATAAAGAGGTCAGCGGTGATTTTGACATGACCGTCAAGCTCGAAAAAATGCCGAGCGTCGACAACGGTTCGTCGTCCGGCCTTATGCTGCGCGAGAGTTTGGAGCCCGGCGCCAGAATGGTAATGGTCGCCGACGGCTGGCTCAAATACGGTGAAAACGTCAGAATTATGAGCCGAAACTCGGAGAACGCTATGTCGACCGTCACTTGGTTCAGCGGCATTATGAACAACAGCAGCTACAGCACCGACAAATATCCGCTGCCCAAATATATGAGGATACAGCGCGAGGATGACAAGATAACGGTATCGGTCTCAAACGGCGGACGAATTTGGACAGACAATATGAGACAGCCGCAGAGCGTGACTTTGAGCGGTCTTTCCGACACGGTATATGTCGGACTTGCGGCCGACAGCGGTCAGCCGAGCACTTCGCCGATTAAAGAGTATATGTCGGAGTCATTGTTCTCAAACCTTAATATCGAGAGCACGGAGCCGACGCCGGCGCCCACCGCGACTCCGGTGCCGATCCGCGCCGTAAGCGTCGGAGAAGTACAAAACGGAATTATCGGCATTTCACAGAATAACGCGATCGTGGGAACAATGGTTATGTTCTCCGCAGTGCCCGATTTCGGATATTTCACCGACAGCGTCACGGTGACTGCGGCTGACGGACGGGATATTTATGTCATCCGCGACGATATGAGCTGCACATTCATAATGCCCGACAGCGACGTTGTGATAACCGCATCGTTCCTGCCCGAGGGCTCCGCGACCTCCGTGCCCAAGCCAAAGCCGAAGTTCAAGGTCAAAACCTCGGTCCCGGGCGGAGGCGGAATATTGCGTATCTCGGCGGACGGCGGCGTGTATGAGGCGGTCAGCGAGACCTTTAACGGCGACACGATAACCGACAGGGATTTTCTGTTGATAGGCGGCGACACATATAATCTGAGCACCGGGCGCGATCTCGGCACGATCACCTTCCGCGGCAGGTGGGAGGTCAATAATACGGAGGTTGAAGGTTCGGCTTTGAAGATCATAGACGCGCTTGACGGATTTTTTCTAAATTCAAACACCAAGCCTACGGAGCGCGTCAGTGGCGGAGTGGCGCTGTTTTCGCCGACGATCAGCGCGATGGTAAATATAAACGTGTACAGCAGGTCGACCACATACAGAAACTTTTTCGTTTTTGATATTACCGACGATAAGTATGTGCTCGAGGACGAGGCGATGTCCTACGGCGCGATAACCCCGTTCTCGTTCGACTGCGAGGCGGGACACGAGTATTATATCGCGTTTAAGAACGGATATTTCGGCTTCACCGATATAACCATAGGCACCGGAGCGGAAATAACGGCGGAGGACAACGTGAACATTCTTGCCGTTCCCAACAGCGGATTTAAGACAAAGAGCGTCAGCCTCAGCATTCCGGGGATCGCGCTCAACAAACATTCCGAAAACGAGTACAGCTTCAAGATGTTCGGCTCCGATGTGACGGTATC
>CANPWW010000100.1 GCA_947585115.1 uncultured Monoglobus sp. | reverse complement strand
TCTACTGCGAGGACTGCGGCGAGACTATCGTTTCAAAAGAGGATATAACCGCCTGCCCCAAATGCGGCGGCAAGGTGAAGCAGGACGAGGACGTGCTCGACACGTGGTTCTCGAGCGCCCTGTGGCCGTTCTCAACTCTGGGCTGGCCCGAAAAGACGAAGGAGCTTGAGCATTTCTATCCCACGTCTGTGCTGGTTACCGGATACGACATAATATTCTTCTGGGTCGCAAGAATGATCTTCTCGGCTCTCGAACACACGGGCGAGGTGCCGTTTAAGGACGTGTATATCCACGGCCTTGTGCGCGATTCTCAGGGCCGCAAAATGAGCAAGTCTCTGGGCAACGGAATAGACCCGCTCGAGATCATCGACAAGTACGGCGCCGACGCACTGCGCTTCACGCTGGCTACGGGCAACTCACCGGGCAACGACATGAGATTTTATATTGAGCGCGTTGAGGCGAGCAGAAACTTCGCCAACAAGATATGGAACGCGTCGCGCTTCGTGCTGATGAACCTTTCGATTGACACCTGCGCGCTGCCCGACAAGTCCAAACTGACGATCGCAGACAAGTGGATAATATCGGCGTATAACGACCTGGTTAAAGAGGTCACCGACAACCTTGAAAAATACGAGCTGGGCATCGCGGTATCAAAGCTCTATGACTTTATATGGGACAGCTTCTGCGACTGGTATATTGAGCTTGTAAAGCCCCGCTTCTTTGAGGAGGGCGAGAGCAACACGACCGCACAGCAGGTACTCGTGTATGTTCTGAGCAACACGCTCAAGCTGCTGCATCCGTTCATGCCGTTTATTACCGAGGAAATCTGGCAGGCGCTCCCGCACGAGGGCGAGAGCATAATGATATCAAGCTTCCCGGTATACGATCCCGAACTCAAGGACGAGAGCGCCGAAAGCGAGATGCGTATGATCATGGACGCTATAAAAGGCGTGCGCAACATCAGAAACGAGATGAACGTTCCGCCCTCAAAAAAGGCCGCGCTCTATATCGTGACCGACAAAGGAGCGACGTTTGAGAAAGGAGACAGCTTCTTTAAGAAACTTGCCTCGGCATCGGAGGTCAATGTCTGCGCCGATAAGAGCGGCGTTCCCGAAAACGCGGTTTCGGTCGTTGTGCCCGGAGCGGAGATCCTGCTGCCGGTCGACGAGCTGGTGGACAAGGAAAAGGAGCTTGACCGCCTGAGCAAAGAGAAGAAACGTCTTGAGAGTGAGATCAAGCGCGCCGAGGGCAAGCTGAGCAACAAGGGCTTTACCGAAAAGGCTCCCGCCAAAGTGGTGGAGGAAGAGCGCAAAAAGGCCGAAAAGTACAGCGAGATGCTCAAAACCGTGCTTGACAGCATAGAGAAATTAAAATAAATACTGTTTCGGGCGGTGGATAACCGCCCGATTCAATGACTTAATAAAACGAATATAAGGAGAAAAACATGATTTTTAAACCCGCGGATATTCTTATACCGAAAAATATCGACTTTGAAAAATGGAGCGTGGTGGCCTGCGACCAGTACACTTCCGAGCCGGAATATTGGGAAAAAGCCGCGAATATAGCGGGCGGCACCCCTTCGACACTCGACATAATATTTCCCGAGGTTTATCTTGAGGAGCCCGGCGGCATTGATCGGATCAAAAAAATCAATGAAACCATGAGCCGCTACCTTGCCTCCGGAATTTTCGAGGAACTTAAAAATTCATACGTTTATGTGGAGCGGGCACAGTCAAACGGCAGAACACGGCGCGGGCTCATAGGCATGGTAGACCTTGAGGAATACGATTTCAGGCGCGGCTCCCACTCAAAGATACGCGCCACCGAGGGCACGATAGTAGAGCGTATCCCGCCCCGCAAAAAGATACGCATAAACGCGCCCCTCGAGCTTCCCCATATCCTGATGCTGATCGACGATAGGGAAAAATCTGTGATAGAGCCTTTGACTGAGCGTAAGTCGGATCTAAAAAAGCTTTATGATTTTGACTTGATGCTCGGCGGCGGCAGAATTGCAGGTTACCTTGTTCCCGAGAGCGAGCACGATAGAATAAAGCGAGCGATCGCGGCGCTTGAGGACAAAGCGGAGTTTGAGAAAAAATACGGCGTTTTCAATAAAGACGTTATGGTATTCGCGGTGGGCGACGGCAACCACTCGCTGGCAACCGCGAGATCCTGCTGGGACGAGATCAAAAAAGGCTTGACCGAAGCCGAGGCCGAGAACCACCCGGCGCGCTACGCGCTTGTGGAGCTTGAGAATATCCACGACGAAGCGCTTGAGTTTGAGCCGATACAGCGTGTGCTGTTCGACGTCGATCCGAAGGATGTGATGAGGGCGCTGCAAAAGCGCTACCCGCGCGCTTCGGTTGAGAGCAACGGCGGCCACAGAATACGCTATAAATACGGAAAGAACCGCGGCGAGATCCATATCAAGGACGGCGCCGGAAATCTCGCGATAGCCACCGTTCAGGATTTTCTGGACGAGTACATCGAAAAAAACGGCGGCCGCGTGGACTACATTCACGGCGACGATGTTGTGGAAACTCTCACGGACGCCGGGAACACAATCGGATTCATGGTTGATCCGATGGAAAAGAGCCGGCTGTTTGAATGTGTTATAAAAGACGGCTCGCTGCCCCGAAAAACCTTCTCGATGGGCGTGGCGGCCGACAAGAGGTATTATCTTGAGTGCAGGAGGATCAGGTGATAAAATGGCGAAAAAGCATGTTAAAACCAACGCGATGCGCATACTCGAGACGGCCGGTTTTGATTTTGAGACCATGTTTTACGAGTGCGGCGAGTTTACCGACGGTGTGACCGTGGCGGGCAAACTGGGGCTTGACCCCGGCTCGGTCTTTAAAACGCTAGTGACCGAAAATAAAGCGCATGAAAATTTTGTGTTTGTGGTCCCGGTGGCAAAGGAGCTTGACCTCAAAAAGTGCGCTGCCGCCGCGGGACAGAAAGCTCTTGAGATGATACATGTCAAAGACATCACCCGCGTCACGGGGTACATCCGAGGCGGATGCAGCCCGATAGGAATGAAAAAGCAGTTCCCGACGCTCATCGACAAGTCCGCGGAGCCGCTTGATCAAATCTATTTCAGCGGCGGCAAGCGCGGCGTTCAAATAAAAATGAGCCCTGTTGATCTGAAAAACCTGATCAGCGCAAAATTCGCCGATATAACAAGATAATAAAAAGATAAAATTAGGTAGGCGGCGGGGAAAATTCCCGCCGCCTTTAAGGTATTGGGGGGCAGTATTTAAATGTATTAAAATTCACCTAAGCGCCTCCCAAAAGCCTTACATTATATATAACCGTTTTAAGGCGGCGAAAAACGCAAATTAAAACAAAATTTTTAAATATTATGCTGATTTTATCTATTTTTAACAATTTGGCAAAATGAAATACTTGATAATTATGCAGAATTACTCGTCCTGCTGCCCTTGATTTTGTTCCATAAATTCCTCTATCCCTTTGTAAATCGCCTCGGCAAGCGATTGCTGATATTCCTCGGTTTTCAGTTTTTCAAGCTCAGCCGGGTTGGAAAGAAATCCGCATTCCACAAGTGCCGCGGGAACCTTCGCGTTTTTTAAAATATATATTCCCGACTCGTTCCGCTTCGCCTCTCGGCTGTTTTCGGGATCGAGATTCTCTCTGAGCGACTTTTGAATAAGCTCGCCCAAGAGCTTGCTCTTCTCGCCGTTTTGGGAATAAAACACCTGCGCGCCGCTGTATTTCGGCTCCGAGAACTTGTTCATATGTATGCTGATAAACAGATCCGCGTCCGCCTTGTCAAGCACATCGAGCCGATAGCGCAGATCGTCTCTTTTGACAAATTTGCCGTTTGCTCCCGGAACGTCTGGCGCGTCGCCCTCCCGCGTCATAACGGCCGCGCCGCCGTTTGACGTGATAATATCCCTAAGCTTGAGCGAGACGCTCAAATTAAGGTCCTTTTCAAGCACGCCGTCGCACGAGGCGCCCCCGTCCTGCCCTCCGTGGCCGGGGTCTATCACAACGGTCAGAATAGGGCTGTCTGCGTTGGTTCGGATCGGCTCCGCGGCGTTTGTTTTAAACAGCAGAACAGCGGCGGCCGCGGTCAGAAGGGCTGCGGTCATGACCCAGATCACTCCGGATATTTTAAACGCTTTAAACATAATAAACACCTGCCTTTCATACATGTATATTCGCGGAAAAAATATTAATACATAAATTTTAAAAATATGATAAAGTTAGCAAATAGGAGGAAATCGGTTGTTTTAATCAAATAATCGCGTGTAATCATTTATAAATCAATGTGAGCCGTTTTGACTTTTACATTTAATCTATGTATAATTATCAATGTTGTCGCCGCGTGCGGCACTTTGATGGAAAGATGTGGGAGTTTAGCTCAGCTGGGAGAGCATCTGCCTTACAAGCAGAGGGTCATAGGTTCGAGCCCT
>CANPWW010000099.1 GCA_947585115.1 uncultured Monoglobus sp. | reverse complement strand
GAAACGACAAAGCTTCCGCTCAGCAGCTCATATCCGCTGAGCTTTTTTACATCGTCAGACTCGCCCGTGATAAGCGATTCGTTGACGTTGACCGAACCCGAAATAACGACCGCGTCAGCGGGGATTTGATTCCCTGCGGTCAGCACAATAAGATCGTCAAGCACCAGCTCGTTGATCGGAATAACATGCTCGGAGCCCGATCTGATAACCGTGGCCTTCGGGTCGCTGATGATTTTCAGACTGTCAAGAGCGCGTTTTGAGCGTATCTCCTGAATAATACCGATTATCGTATTAAAAAATATAACAACCATAAAGGTCAGGTTCCTGAAGGAACCAACCAAAATAAGCAGAACGGCAAGAACCGCGAATATTAAGTTAAAATACGTGAAAACGTTGTCGCGCACTATATCTTTATATGAACGTGTCGAGGTTTTGGCGGATGTGTTTACTTTGCCCTCCGCGACCCGTTTCCTGACCTCGTCGGGATTAAGGCCGGCGCAGCTGTCAACTAAAGCCGGCAGATTTTCTGTGTTTTCCATAAGTCCTGTATTTCCTCCGCATGCGTAACCGCTGTTTAAATAGGGTGCGTTTATCACGCGCCGACACTTACTTGATAATATTGGTATATTATACAACAGTTTTAAAAAAAAATCAATAGTTAGTTTGATTTTTAACGGTTTATTTAAATTTTATCAATTTTAAAATTCCTCTTGTTTTGAAAAAAACGTTATGCTATAATTTTTTATACACGCTGATTTTAAAAATCTGTTACAAAATATTACATTTGTTTTACAGATTTTCATGCTAAGCCGTGCCTGCGCCGTATACACGCTGTTTGCGGGCGATGCGGCTCTGTGAAAATTTGAGTGTTAAGGGTATTGATTTTTTTGAAAAAGTGTGCTAATATACTATATGTTGTGCCAATCAAACCGCGATTGCCCTAAATGTTGTAATTTTTTAACCGATAGGAATCGCGGCGGCATAGCATAATTTTATAAAAACGGGAGTGTGCGATATGATAAAAATTATAAAAAAAGACGGTACGAAAGAAGATTACAATGTGCAAAAAGTCGTTACCGCGGTCACAAAATCCGCTAACCGCGCCCTTATAACCTTTACTCCGGAGGACCTTAACAATATCTGCTCGTTTGTGGACAACAGGGTCTTCAATATGGGTAAAGATGAGATACACATCGCCGAGATGCACAATATTGTCGAGGGCGCTCTTGATCTGGTTAATCCTATCGTCGCGAAGAGCTACCGCGACTATCGCAACTATAAGCAGGATTTTGTTCACATGCTGGACGAGGTCTATCAGAAGAGTCAGGCGATTATGTACATAGGTGACAAAGAGAATTCAAACTCCGATTCGGCTTTAGTTTCGACAAAGCGCTCGCTTATATTCAATCAGCTTAACAAAGAGCTGTATCAGAAGTTTTTTATGACGGTCGAGGAACTGCAGGCATGCAGAGACGGCTATATTTATGTTCATGATATGTCGGCCAGACGCGACACAATGAACTGCTGCCTTTTTGACGTTAAGAGCGTTTTGACCGGCGGATTTGAAATGGGAAATCTCTGGTACAACGAGCCAAAGACTTTGGACGTCGCGTTTGATGTTATCGGCGATATAGTTTTGTCGGCAGCCAGTCAGCAGTACGGCGGTTTCACCGTGCCCGAGGTTGACAAGATCCTGGCGCCTTACGCCGAAAAGACATACAAGAAAAACAAGGCGCGCTATCTGAGCCTGGGCATTTCCGAGGAAGTTGCCGAGCGAGAGACGATGAAAGACGTTAAGCGCGACTTTGAGCAGGGCTTCCAGGGCTGGGAGTACAAGTTCAATACCGTAGCGTCAAGCCGCGGCGACTATCCGTTTATCACGGTGACCGCGGGCCTCGGCACTGCCGAGTTTGAGAAAATGGCGACTATCGCGCTGCTCGAAGTTCACAAAAACGGACAGGGCAAAAAAGAGTGCAAAAAGCCGGTCCTGTTCCCCAAGATCGTGTTCCTTTACGACGAGGAGCTTCACGGCCCCGGAAAAGAGCTTGAGGACGTGTTCCGCGCGGGCGTTGAATGCTCAGCTAAGACAATGTATCCCGACTGGCTCTCCCTTACAGGCGAGGGATATGTCGCGGGTATTTATAAAAAATACAAAAAAGTTATTTCTCCTATGGGATGCAGAGCGTTTCTGTCTCCCTGGTTTGAGAGAGGCGGCATGAAGCCCGCCGATGAGAACGACGAACCCGTTTTTGTGGGACGTTTCAATATCGGCGCGGTATCGCTCAATCTTCCCATGATATACGCCAAGGCCAAGAAAGAGAGCAAGGATTTCTATGAGGTGCTCGACTATTATCTTGAGCTTATCAGAAAGCTGCACATACGCACATATGAGTATCTTGGTGAGATGCGCGCGTCTACCAATCCACTCGCTTACTGCGAGGGCGGTTTCTACGGCGGACATCTTAACTTCCACGACAAGATCAAGCCTTTGCTCAAATCAGCCACCGCCTCCTTCGGCATTACCGCGCTCAATGAGCTGCAGCAGCTCCACAACAAGAAGTCAATGGTCGAGGACGGACAATTCGCTCTCGAGGTCATGGAGCACATCAATGAAAAAGTCGCTCAGTTCAAGGAAGAGGACGGACATCTGTACGCTCTCTACGGAACTCCCGCCGAAAGCCTCTGCGGACTTCAGGTGCAGCAGTTCAGAAAGAAGTTCGGCATTGTTGAAAACGTGTCCGACAGAGAGTATGTGACAAACAGTTTCCACTGCCATGTTGCCGAGGACATAAGCCCCATCCGCAAGCAGGATCTTGAAAAGCGTTTCTGGGATCTGATGAACGGCGGCAAAATACAATATGTAAAGTATCCTATCGACTATAACAAAAAGGCGATCGAGACGCTTATCCACCGCGCGATGGATATGGGCTTCTATGAGGGTGTGAATCTTTCGCTGGCGTACTGCGACGACTGCGGACACCAGGAGCTTGAGATGGATGTTTGCCCCAAGTGCGGCAGCAAAAATCTGACAAAGATTGACCGCATGAACGGCTATCTGTCGTATTCGAGAGTAAAGGGCGACACAAGATTAAACGATGCCAAAATGGCGGAGATCAGAGACAGGAGAAGTATGTAAAACATGCGTTATCATAATATAACAAAAGATGATATGCTGAACGGCGACGGCCTTCGGGTCGTGCTTTGGGTGGCCGGCTGCGAGCACGGCTGCCCCGGCTGTCAGAATCCGGTCACTTGGGACGAAAACGGCGGCCTGCCTTTCGGCGACGCCGAAAAACAGGAGCTTTTCACCGAACTAGACAAGGACTATATTTCGGGCATCACTTACAGCGGCGGCGATCCGTTTCACCGCGCGAACCGCGGCGATATAGCTGCGCTGGCAAAGGAGATATGCGAAAAATACCCGAATAAGACGCAGTGGCTCTACACTGGATACACCTACGAGGAGATCCGCGATCTGCCCGCCGTAAAATATCTGGACGTTATTGTTGACGGCAGGTTTATTCAGGAAGCGTTTGATCCGAAGCTTTTCTGGAAGGGCAGCCCGAACCAAAGAGTTATTGACGTTAAGAAAACACGCGAGATCGGCAGCATTGTTCTGCACACGGCATAGAGGTAATAATATGAAAGGTATAGCTAAATTTGAAAAAGTAAGCATTAGACAGTTCCGAGAGGCAATGAGCGGTCTTGGCATTGATGATAAAAAAATTGATGAAATATACTCCGAGATCAAGCTGCCGCGCCGCGCCACGTCGGGCAGCGCCGGATATGATTTTTTCTCGACTCTCGATTTTGAGCTCGCTCCCGGCGAGACCGTGACGGTTCCCACCGGCATAAGGGCGCGTATCGATGAGGGGTGGGTACTCTGCCTCTATCCCCGCAGCGGCCTCGGCTTTAAGTTCAGACTGCAGCTTAACAATACGGTCGGCATAATCGACAGCGATTATTATAACTCCGATAACGAGGGGCATATTTTTATCAAAATAACAAATGATACAAATACGGACAAGACTGTTAAGATCAACCGCGGCGACGGATTCGTTCAGGGAATTTTCACTCACTACGGCATAACAGTCGACGATGACGCCGACGGCGTCCGCAACGGAGGCTTCGGCAGCACGTCGTAATTCGCTGCGCTTGCTTAGTTTGCGATTAAAAATCGCAAACCGGCGCCCGCTCCGCGATTACTCCTTTTACCAAAAAGCGCAGGCGCTTTTCGGGAGCCCCATGGCTTCGCCAGCCTGATTCGCGATTAGAAATCTTTTATTAAAAATTATTTTTGAAAAAAATAATTTTTAAAACAAAAAACTATTGACAAATTATTGTTGCTTGTGGTATACTTATCAAGTCGCGTGCGAGAGCCGCCGCGGCCGTAAGTATGGAGAGGTGTCCGAGTGGTTTAAGGAGCTAGTCTTGAAAACTAGTGATGCGAAAG
>CANPWW010000098.1 GCA_947585115.1 uncultured Monoglobus sp. | reverse complement strand
CCGCTGTTCGGGCTGCAGTTCCACCCCGAGTCGGTGCTGACGCCCGACGGAAAAACAATGTTAAAAAATTTTTTAAATATATAGGAGTTGAAAATTATGCTTACAAAATACATAAGAAAGATCACAGACGGAGAAAACCTGACGTTTGATGAGGCGAAAACCGCCATGGACGCGGTGTTGGACGGCGGAGCGACGCCGGTGCAGATAAGCGCCTACCTCACCGCCCTGCGCATGAAAGGCGAGACTATCGACGAGATCAGCGGCAGCGCCGCCATGATGAACAGCAAGGCGTCGCTTATAACGCCCGATGTTCCCGACTATGTTGACTGCGTGGGAACTGGCGGCGACGGCACAAACACGTTTAACATTTCGACCACCGCGGCGTTTGTTATCGCGGGCGCGGGCGCAAAGACCGCCAAGCACGGAAACCGCGCCGTTTCCAGCAAATGCGGCAGCGCCGACGTGCTCGAGGGCCTGGGCGTCAATATAATGATAACGCCCGAGCAGGTCAAGGAGTGCGTCGAAAAGATCGGCATAGGATTCATGTTTGCCAGAACCATGCACCCCTGCATGAAAACTGTGTCGGGCGTACGTGGCGAGATCAAGATAAGAACTCTGTTTAATATTTTAGGCCCTCTTTCGAACCCCTCAAACGCCAAGCATCAGGTCATAGGCGTGTTTGATGAGGATCTGACCCATCCGCTGGCCGAGGCCATGATGAACCTGGGCGTAACCTCGGGAATGTCGGTCTGCGGCGTCGACAACGGAATGGATGAGCTGTCGATAATCGGCAAGACCAAGATCTCCGAGATAAAGGACGGCAAGGTCATAGATTATTATTTGAGCCCCGAGGACGTGGGCCTTACCGTCGGCATGGCGGACGATATCAAGGGCGGAGATGTTGACGAGAACGTAAAAACAACCTTGAGCATCTTAAAGGGCGAAAAAGGTCCGCGCCGCGACATCGTTGTGCTGAACGCCGGCGCCGCGATATACACCACGGGCCTCGCGAGCAGCATCGAGGAAGGCGTGCGCATGGCGGAGAAGGCCATAGACAGCGGCGCCGCCATGGAAAAACTCAATCAGCTGATCGAGATGACAAACAAGTTTTAATTGGGTTGAGGCAGATGCGCGTTAAATTGTTGTAGGGGCGGCAATCTGCCGCCCGCGGGCGGATAATATCCGCCCCTACGAACGTAGGGATTAGTAATTAGCGAATGGTGATTAGAATAATAGTACGCAAGATGGTCGTAGGGGACGGCGCTCTCGACGTCCCGCGTAAGCCTTTGTGAAATACTCAAATCAATTTCGGAGAAAATTATGGACATACTTGAAAAAATCGTTACAAAAAAGAAAATATATCTGGAGAACCAGAAGCAGAAGATTAGCTACAAGACTTTAAGGAGCGGCGTTGAAAAATCATTCGGCTCGCGTAGGGTGATAAGCTTTTACAATGCTCTAAAGGACTACAAAAAGATCTCGATCATTGCCGAGGTGAAAAAGGCGTCGCCCTCAAAAGGGCTGATCCGCCCCGACCTTGACCACATGGACGTGGCTCGGGAATACCTAAAGTCCGACGTGCAGGCCATGTCGGTGCTGACCGAGACCGATTTCTTTCTCGGCAAGCCCGAATTTTTGCGCGACATCAGCCTGATCTCCAAAATTCCGCTGCTGCGCAAGGACTTTGTGATCGACGACTATCAGATATACGAGGCGAGCGGTTTGGGCGCGTCCGCTATCCTGCTTATCGCGGCGATCTTGGACGACAAGACCATGGGCGAATTTATGAGAACCGCCCATGAGCTTGATCTGGACTGCCTTGTGGAGGTCCACAACGAGGAGGAGCTGCGCCGCGTCAACGCGCTGGGCGCGAGGATTGTGGGGGTCAACAACCGCAATCTTAAGACATTTGAGGAGGATCTCGGCACCACCGAGCGGCTTTTGGGCATGCTCGAGGAGAGGGACAAAAAAGTCCTCGTGTCCGAGAGCGGCATAAGGAGCAGCCGCGACCTTAAATATATCGAGTCGCTGGGCGCCGACGCGGCGCTTATCGGCGAGCTGTTTATGCGGCGGCAGCATATTTCCGCCGCGGTTGACGATCTGAGAAACGGAAGGCTTGGTTGATATGAGCGTTAAAATAAAGATCTGCGGTCTCATGCGAGAGGCGGACGCCGACGCGGTGAATGCCGTTATGCCCGACTACGCGGGGTTTGTGTTCTACGAGAAAAGTCGCCGCTGTCTCACGGCCGAGAGAGCGCGGGCGATACGCTCTCGGCTTGACCCGGAGATCAAAGCCGTCGGCGTGTTTGTCAACATGCCGTGCGAAAAAATCGCGGAGCTGGCAGGGTCGGTGCCGCTTGATATCGCTCAGCTTCACGGCGGCGAGATCGCGGAGGATATAGAAAAGCTGAAAAAACTTTGCCCCGATCTGGAGATCTGGAAGGCGGCGAGGGTCGGAGAAGGCTTTGACCCGAAAAGCCTTGAAAAATACAAAAACGCCGACCGCCTGCTGCTGGACGCGTATGTTGAGGGCTACGGCGGCAAGGGCAAAAAGATCAAGGACGAGCGTCTATGCGGCATCGACCTAAGCGGCATTATGCTGGCGGGCGGTCTGAACGCGGAAAATATAGCGGACGCGGCCGAAAGGTACCGCCCCTACGGGGTCGACGTCAGCAGCGGCGCCGAGACCGACGGACAAAAGGACGCGGAGAAGATAAAAGAAATCGTGAATATTATAAGAAGTATAAAATAAATCAAAACGAGGTATAAAAATATGGAAAGTAAATCAAAGGGCAGGTTTGGTATCTACGGGGGACAGTACGCTCCCGAGACTCTGATGCGCGCCCTGAACGAGCTTGAGGCCGCCTACAGCGAGGCGAAGGCGGACCCGAAGTTCAAGAAAGAGCTTGAATTTTATTTGAACGAGTACGCCGGCAGGCCGTCTCTGCTCTACTACGCGGAGAACATGACAAAGGACCTGGGCGGCGCCAAGGTATACATAAAGCGCGAGGACCTGAACCATACCGGAGCCCACAAGATCAACAACGTATTGGGCCAGGCCCTTCTGGCGAGACGCATGGGTAAAAAGAAGGTTATCGCCGAGACCGGAGCGGGGCAGCACGGAGTGGCAGCCGCGACAGCCGCGGCGCTGTTCGGCATGGAGTGCGAGGTTTTCATGGGCGAGGAGGACACGCGCCGCCAGGAGCTTAACGTGTTCCGCATGAACCTGCTGGGCGCCAAGGTGACGCCCGTCACGTCGGGCACCGGCACGCTCAAGGACGCCTGCAACGAGGCGCTCCGCGCGTGGGCGGCAAGGGCGAACGACACGCTCTATCTGCTGGGCTCCACCATGGGACCGCACCCGTACCCCACGATCGTGCGCGATTTCCAGAGCGTTATAGGAAAAGAGATCAAGGCTCAGATGCTCAAAAAAGAGGGCCGTCTGCCCGACGCGGTCATCGCCTGCGTGGGCGGCGGCAGCAACGCCATGGGCGCGTTTTATGACTTTATCGGCGACAAGTCGGTTCGGCTGATCGGAGCCGAGGCCGCGGGCGACGGAATTGACACCGAGCGCCACGCCGCCACCATGACAAAAGGCACCGTGGGCGTGCTCCACGGCATGAAGTCGATATTTTTGCAGGACAAATCGGGCGGCATAATGCCGGTCTATTCGATCTCCGCTGGTCTCGATTATCCCGGAGTGGGCCCCGAGCACGCGGCTCTGCGCGACAGCGGCCGCGCCGAATACTACCCGATAACCGACGCCGAGGCGGTCGACGCCTTCCGCTACCTGACGAGGATCGAGGGCATAATCCCCGCTATCGAAAGCTCCCACGCGGTGGCGCAGGCGATGAAGCTCGTGCCCAAAATGGACAAGGACAAGATCGTTGTTATAAATCTTTCGGGCAGAGGCGACAAGGACGTGTACTCGGTAGCCAGATACATGGGGGTGGAAATCAATGAAAAATAAAAACAGAATAGACTCAATGTTTGAAGCCCTGAGAGAAAAAGACAAAAAGGCGCTGGTGACGTTCCTGACCTTCGGCGATCCGGATATCGAAACCTCGAAAAATCTGGTGCTCGCCATGGAGCAGGCCGGAGCCGATCTGATAGAACTGGGAATACCGTTCTCCGACCCGATGGCCGAGGGCCCGGTTATCCAGGCGGCGAACGTGCGCGCCCTGAAGCACGAGATCAATCTCGACATAATATTTAAGGCCGTGTCCGAGCTGCGCGAGAGCACGCAGGTGCCGCTGGTGTTTCTGATGTATTTCAACTCGATTTTAAGCTACGGCCCCGAAAAATTTTTTGCGGGCTGCAAAGCCGCGGGCGTGGACGGCGTTATTATCCCCGACCTGCCCTTTGAGGAGAGCGACGAGATATACGACCTGACGCAAAAGTACGGAGTATGGCAGATCTCGATGATCGCGCCCACCTCGTCGGAGGAGCGGTCAAAGGCGATCTGCGAGAGGGCGAAAGGCTTTCTCTACTGCGTGTCCTCGATGGGCGTCACAGGAACGCGCGAAAATTTTTCGACCGACTTTGACCGTATGTTCGCCATGCTCAATAAGTGTTCCGATATACCAAAGTGCATAGGCTTCGGAATCTCAAAGCCCGAGCATATCGAGAATTTAAAGAAATACTGCGACGGCCTTATAGTCGGCAGCGCCATTGTCAAAACGAT
>CANPWW010000097.1 GCA_947585115.1 uncultured Monoglobus sp. | reverse complement strand
CCTGCGAGTGGAACGGCAACAAGCTGAATATTCTCGACACGCCCGGATATTTTGACTTTGTGGGCGAGGTTCAGCAGATCCTGCGCGTTACAGACGCGGCGATCATCGTGATCTCCGGAGAAGCCGGCCTTTCGGTAGGCGCCGAGAAGGCTTGGAAATACTGCGAGGATTACGGCATTCCCAAGATGATATTCATCAACAAGGTCGACGACGACCGCGTTGATTATCAGAAGGTCCTGCAGCAGCTCAAGGATAAGTACGGCAAGAAGATAGCGCCCTTCCAGCTTCCCATAAAGGAGGGCGACAAGATCACGGGCTTTGTTAACGTGGTTGAGCAGGAGGCCAGAATTTTTGACGGAAACCGCACGATCACGGGCGAGATGCCCGCGGGCATAGAGGACGAGCTCGAGGAAAACCGTGAGATGATCAAAGAGGCGGTTGCCGAGCAGTCGGAAGAGCTTATGGAGAAATATTTCGAGGGCGAGGAGTTCACTCTGCCCGAGATGTATTCCGCGCTGCGTGCCGGCGTGGCCGAGGGCGACATCGTTCCGGTTCTCTGCGGAAGCGCGACCAAGAATCTGGGTATCCCATCGCTGCTTAACGCGATCAACGCTTACTTCCCGGCTCCCAACGACAAGACCGAGAACATCAGCGCCAAAGGCCCCGGTGACAAGGCTATCGAGCTTAAGGTCGATTCGGGCGACACGCTGAGCGCGCTGGTATTCAAGACGGTTGCCGACCCGTATGTGGGCAAGCTGTCATACTTCAAGGTATTCTCGGGCGTTATGACGCCCGACACCACGGTTTATAACTTGAACCGCGACTGCAACGAGAAGATAGGAAAAATATACACTATGCAGGGCAAAAAGCAGACCGAGATCGCTCAGCTCAACGCGGGCGACATCGGAACGGTCACCAAGCTTTCAAAGACCAAGACCGGCGACACGCTGAGCCGCGTCGGCAATCCCTGCATGCTGGACGGAATCAAATTCTCAAAGCCCAACATGGAGCTGGCGGTTGTATCCCAGAAGAAGGGCGACGAGGACAAGATCGCTCAGGGCCTCATCAAGCTGATGGATGAGGATCAGACCTTCGCGTTTGAGACCAACAAAGAGACGCGCCAGCAGCTGCTCAAGGGCCTCGGCGACCAGCATATTGACGTTATCGTTTCAAAGCTCAAGAACAAGTTCGGCGTTGACATTTCGTTTGAGACGCCCAAGGTTCCCTATCGCGAGACGATCCGCAAAAAGGTAAAGGTAGAAGGCAAGCACAAGAAGCAGTCGGGCGGACACGGCCAGTACGGTCACGTTTGGATCGAGTTTGAGCCCTCCACCGAGGAAGGCCTGACATTCGAGGAGAAGATCTTCGGCGGCAGCGTTCCCAAGGGCTACTTCCCGGCGGTCGAAAAGGGTCTGCAGGAGGCTATGAAGCACGGTATTCTGGCGGGTTATCCCATGGTCGGCCTCAAAGCCACGCTGGTAGACGGCTCGTACCACGAGGTTGACTCGTCCGAAATGGCGTTCAAGACGGCGGCTTCGCTGGCCTACAAGGCGGGTATGCCACAGGCTTCGCCCGCGATACTTGAGCCTATCGGACATTTGAAGGTTTACGCGCCCGACAATTACACCGGCGATATAATCGGCGACATCAACAAGCGCCGCGGTCAGATGCTGGGCATGGAGCCCATCGGCGGAGGCATGACGATGATAGAGGGCGAGATCCCCATGGCGGAAATGCACACCTACGCGTCCGACCTGCGCTCAATGACCCAGGCCAGAGGCGACTTCGAGTTCGAGTTCGAGCGCTATCAGGAAGCTCCTCAGAACGTAGTCGAAAAGATCATAGCCGATTCCGGCAAATAATAAAAAACCAAAAGAGCCGCGCCGCGGCTCTTTTTTTGCGGGAAAACTCATTTAAACATAATTTACCTAAAAATTTTTAGGTAAATTATGTTGACTTTTTTGGGCGTTATGATATAATATAAATATAATTTTAATGCGAGGTGAGAAACATGAGTATTAATTCGGCGCATACGGGGATCCTTGATCTAACCGATCGGCTTATACCGATCTCGGATTTCAGCAAAGGCAAAACCTCTCAGATTTTTGACGACGTAAAAAATAATAACGCGGAATATGTTGTGCTTAAAAACAATCAGCCGACAGCGCTTGTTATTTCTATTGACAGTTATCGCGAACTTTCGGAAAAAGCGGCAAAAATGGAGACGCTTATGGACAAAATCGAGGAAAGCAGACTGTTGAAAACAGCGGAAGCCAGACTCGGCAAAAAAACAGAGATGACCGATTTTAAAGATGTTATAAAAGAATTCGGATTCACCGATGATGAGATATTCGACAATCTTGACGATATGGAGATCGAATGATGTGGAGCGTAAAATTTACGGATGAGGCCAAAAAAGATATTGCGGATTTAGATAATTTTTTCAAAAAACAAGTGCTTAAGGGAATTGCCAAAGTCAGTTTAAATCCACTGCCGACGCCTGACGGTTACGGCAAGCCGCTCGGAAATAAAGGCGGGCATAATCTTACAAGATTTTTTAAAATAAAATACCGCGGCATAGGAATACGCGTGGTATATACCCTTGGTTTTGAGGAGCGCGTTATGAATATAATCGTCGTTTCACAAAGAGACGATGATTATTGCTACCGAATTGCCGCAAAGCTTTATGATAAATACGGAGACGATGTTTTTAAAAATGTTTTTGAATAAACAAAAAGCCTGCGATTGATTGTCGGGCGGCCGGGGTCGTCAGACCTACGAATTTGGCGTACTATGACGTCTAGGCTCGCCCCTTGGGGAGAGCTGCCAACGTAGAGACTAGGAAATAGGTACTAGAGCCTAGAAATATCTTGTGAGGATATTTAATAGCTTCCGACCTAGTCCCTAGTTACTAATCTCTAGTACCTATGTTAACCCCTCTCAGTCAGGCTACGCCTCATTTCCGCTCACGTTAATGATTTGTGGCCTCGTTTATGTGTGCAATCGGAATACGATAGTGCCACGAACCCGCTAACGCGGCTCCGGCCGCAGCCGTCCCCTACGAATTTAGCGGCGTACTTGTTGTAGGGGACGGCCCCCCGGACGTCCCATGACCTGAGCCGGCTCCCCTAAGAGATGCCGAGTGCAAAAATCATTTTTTATTCCGTGGTTATTATCGCGGTGTTGGTTGTTTCGTCCCATTCTACGGTGTAGCCCAAGTTTTCCGAGAGGAAACGCAGGGGCACAAAGGTTTGGTCGTTTATAAGGCGGGCGGGGACATCCATAGTGGTTTCCGTGCCGTTTACATAGGCGGTATTGTTGTCGATCGAGAATGTGACAGTATTTTCGCCTCCGTCCCGAGCGCTTATTGTGACCGTTA
This sequence comes from uncultured Monoglobus sp., assembly GCA_947585115.1. Taxonomy (GTDB): domain Bacteria; phylum Bacillota; class Clostridia; order Monoglobales; family Monoglobaceae; genus Monoglobus. The sequence continues at coordinate 1,319 of CANPWW010000097.1, read as the reverse complement.
CAGTTTGGGTCGCGTCGTTCCAATTTACCTCGGCGCCCATTTGTTCGAACAAGAATCGCATAGGAACAAGTGTTCTGTCATCTTCCATTACAGGCGGCTTAGAGAAACCAAGAATTGTATCGTTAAGACGAACGTATATGTTTGACAATTGATACGGATCTATCGGCATACGATAAAACTTGCTCATATCATCATCCCAGTATACATAATTACTACTTACCCACTTTACGGGCGAAATATTATTTTCATTTTCCGGAAGTTTTGCAAAGCTATAAACGCCATCAAAAGTTAAATATTTATCGTCTGTTGTATTAAGTATGCCGCTCCAATATTTTGAAGCTCCAACTCCTTCAGCAAGACTAACAAAATCATTCTCGTAATCTATATAGAATTTATTGTCCATATATTCCAAATAATATCCGGCGTTGTCCGCTCCAACATAATAACCGGATTGGGCTTTATTTTTATTGATATTGTTTTCCGCTTGCACATATTCATCCTTTGAAATTTCTGATAATTCTATTCCATCTAAACTTTTATAATAATTTGTATTATCGGATGTCTGATCTTTGAAATAAAAATATCCATTATATAATCCGCAGCACACACGGTATGCCTGTACTATACTTTTATGGATTATTTCAAATTTTTCATTTAAAACATACATAATTTTACTATAATTCGCCCAAGTTATATTTGTAGACGGCAGGGCCATAAATTCCGGAGAACCAATTGCTATGTATACACCATTGCCATATACAGTGTCTCCGATTCCATTGAAATCATCTTCCGGAAGCTCAACCTCAACATCGTAATCTATGCCATCTTCTGAAAACATAATATATGATTTGTCATTTTTCTTAAAAAACTTCGAAAAATATTTTCCGTTAAAGCTTCTTTAATATATAACTTTTTCAGGGTATATTTTAGCAGGCTTTGCAATAACCTCATACAACGGAATATTGGTTTCTATAACTTTAGCAACATTCTCGCAAATCAAATTGCTGCCGGCTATAAAGTCAAGCTCATGCCAATTATTATCATTTGATAAATGTTTCTTCAAAATATTTGTATAATCGCCGCTATTGTTTAGATATAATCTTTGTCTCTCAAATTCCAACTCATTGCTGCTATAATCATTATTATCAAAAGGATACAAATACACATCGGGATTTACAATATGTTCAGTTTGCTCATAAAATGCGATTCGTGACCCGATATTATCCGAATAAATAATTGCTGATTCTACTTCACCTGTGTCTGCATTTTCATAAATAATATAGTTAGACTGTTCCGGCAAAGATAAATCATTTAAATAA
>CANPWW010000096.1 GCA_947585115.1 uncultured Monoglobus sp. | reverse complement strand
CATATACAACAAACGCATTCTCGGGCGACACAACGCAGCTCCGCGGCTTTCCGTCCTCGTTTATGTAGATAAGCTCAAATGCCTTGCCGTATATCCCCATGTGCTTACAAAGCAGCGTGTCAACGTTCGTTATCTCCTGCTCCGCCAGCACGTCTTTGAGCGGCTCGATATTATATCCTTTGGACGGAGAATATTTTATCGGACCGCCGAACATATATCCCTCCGCCATGTCCACTATGTATTTCGCGTGGTTGCACACAACTTTGGTATTCGGCAGCCCTGCGCTTTTGCCCTCTCTGTGCAGAATAGCCTGTTCGCCGAGGTAATAAGCCATCAGCTTTTTGAATCGCTCCTGCTCCTTGTTTTCGTGTCTGCGTATAAGCCGCCCCACAAGAGCGCCGTTTATCTCTCCCAAAGCCTCTCGGCTGATTATCATATCCCCAGCTCCTTCCTGCTCAATATCCGAGCTTTTCTGTTGCTCATATCGTCCTCAAGCGCGTACCGCGCTGCGTCAATGGTGTGGTTGTCCTTATCCGGATACCGCGCCTTAAACTCGCCGTTTTGGTCCCGCTCATACTCGTATTGACAAAACTCCCGCTTGGCGTTCGGGCACCTCGCGGGATCTATTACTATCTTTTCAAGTGACTGCAAAAATTTTATTCCGTATTCCACGCTGTCGGGCCCTTTTTTCGCGCCCTTGATCCGAAGCCCCAGGCTCCGCATCTCCGCTATCGACTTCGGCTCCTCGCTGTCCGCGATGATGTATGACGAAAACGCGGGTCGCTCGTTTATCATCCGCACCGCCGCGCGGTTTGAGAGCCCGACTTTGTATATTTCGTCAAAAATATAAAGCCGCTTGCGCTTGCCGTCGTAATGCGTGACCAGATAAACAAACGGGTCGATCGAATATCCGTAGTCAATGCCTCGGCGTATTCTGTCAAACGCCGCGATCTCGCTATCCTCGATCTTCCGTATCTCAAGATTATCGAAGATCTCGCCGCCCGTTCCGGTAGCCACGCCCATATATTCATGCTCATAGCTCTGCGGCTTGACCTGTTTGAGGTGTTCTGCCTCGATCAAGAACTGCTCACCCAGCCACTCGCGCGGCACATCAAGATATGTGCTGTGATGCACTATCCTGTCGGGGCGCTCGATCAAAGCCTCCTCGTTCACCCAGTTCCGCTGTGACCTGGGCGGATTATAAGAGTAAAACACATTGAACTTTTCGCCGCCGCGCAATATCGACTGATTTATGCTGCGGATTTCTTCCATCCCCGCGAACTCGTCAAGCTCCTCGTACCAGAGATAACGTATATAACCGATCCTGGTCTTGGTCGATTTGAGCTTTGTCGGCTTATCCGCTCCTCGGAACAATATCTTTTGCCCCGTCGGAATATAAACCAGCTCCATCGGACTGAGTTTTGTTTTCCACAGGTGCCCGACTCCCAGCTTGTCTATCGCCCATGTCAGCTGCTCATATACGCTGTCCTTGAGATATTGCCCGACCTTTCTGATCGCTGCGGCGTTCGTGCCGGGATTTTCCATCATGCCCTTAATGATCTCGCACGATATAAACGTTGATTTCGTCGATCCGCGGCCGCCTTTCAGCCAGTAATGCGTATGCTTTCCGGCCCTGATGTCGTTGTGCAGTTCATAAAACGACGGCGCGATCAGCTCGCTCATTCTTACCATCTCGACACACTCCTCACAGCGCGAGGGGCGGAGGGGCTCGCGCAACAGGGCGGGCAAATCAATTCGGAAAAGCGGAGCTTTTCTACATTATCTCGGTATATCATCAACGATCACGACCTGAGCGCCCTCGATCTGCGTCTTGTCGGTGAAAATCGAGTAATATTTTCCTAAAAGCTCCGCCGCCTTTAGCCGATCCTTCGCACTCGGCTCGGTTTGCGTCATCTTCTGGAGCCCCTCGCCCAGCCCAAGCGGAATATTGTCAACCTTTTCACCTCGCATAACGCGTGTAATAAACTCGACTATTTCGTTTTCTTTCGCGGTGTTTTGCTCGTGCAGTTCCGCGAGCCGCTCATCTATCGCCGCCTTGATCTCCGGATCATTCCTTAATCGGCAACATACGCCTCAACAAATCTTTCTTGCCTCTTGTTCATGTGCTGCATCTCCCTTTACGCACCGCGTTTTTCCGTTCCGCGCCGGGAGTTCTGACCGGCGCAACCCGGGCGGGCTGATGTGATTTTATTCACACATTTCCCCGCAAAATCGCTGTTTCTTCAAAATACGCGCGCACGCCCGCGCGCGGCATGGTTAACAAATGTCAACAACTCTCTTTTGTTTTTCCATGCGAAAAGCGCCGATAAACACCGACGCCTTTCGCAAAACAATATATAAAATTTAAAGGAGAGTATGAAAATCTTTTCTGTTTCCACAGCATATATAATATCACAGAACAAGTGTAACATTCTATAACATTTTGAAAAAATTTTTAATTTTTTTCAAAAATTATTTTCTAAAATTTTTTGCACTTCGCAAAGTGCCCTCGGATGCAGCCGATGTACAACATGATAATAACTCATCCCCAGTGTGTCGGCTGTCTCTTCCCAGGTCATACATGATATGTATCGGCATCTGAGCAATCCGCGCAGTTTGTTATCCTCCACTTTATCGATCACGCCCTCGATCTCATTTTGCATACGGCAAAGCTCATCAACCCTCATATCGATCTTCAACGAGCAGTTCGCATATTTTGTCATCGCCCGCTCCGTCATATTTTCGCTGGTCGATTTTACGTTATCCTTTTTTGGTGCCTTTGTAACCTTAGTTGCCAGCTCAAGAAGCTTGTTCCGCTCCGCTAAAAGGACTTCAAGGTCCCGCTCGATATTTCTTGCCCGGTTCAGCCAATCTTTAACATTGCTCAATTCGCACCGCCCCGCTTTCTCTGATTTTTGAATTTTTCAAGATCTTCGCGCAATATCTGATATATCCCGTTTATTTTATGCGCGCGCAGCCGCCTTTCGCGTATTGCGCGATAGATCTTGTCAGCTCGTATCCCGGCCAGTTCCGCCGCCTGTTTCACCGAATAACACCCTTCATCCACGCGATCCGCCACCTTTTTTCTTTTTCGTTTGTTTTTATTTTCCTCGGCCCCGAGCATATGTATCAAAACCTCCGGGTCAACACTCGTCAGCTTTGCGAAATATTCAGATCTGAAGAATTTTAATATCAAGCGGCGCTGCGATTCCGCAAATTCCCCGTATCCCATGGCGTATGTCCTGTAATCTCTGACCGCCTGAATAATGATCGCGTTTGCCAACGCCTCCCACGGCGATATTCCGCTCAGAGCCGGATCGCAGCATTCCTGTGATATTGCAACTATATCCTTTGACACGCATTTACACCTCTTTCCATTCGGAACCGATTTCTTCTCGAATTTTTTTCAGCTCGTAGTATTGAAAAACATATCCGTCTCTGTCCGGGAACCCGTTATATAAATTCTCTACCCTGTATCTGACCAAATATTCTTTCTTGTTATCTGTTATGTACTCATCTTCGGGAGCCTTCGGCATCTCGCGGAAACTGTTCGCGGGATATAATCGTGTTTCGATTTTCGGCTCTTTGAGATTTCTCGAATGACTGAATTTCTCAAAATTCAGCTCCTTGTGATCTCCGCCGTCCAGAAAATAATTAACTAACTTCCCGTTTTCCAGATTGTATATTTGTCTCTGATCCGCTATCCTGCCGTACTTCTGCCACGCCTCAACGATCATCTCGGCAATTCCGGGCGAGGTGTTTTTTATTATAAGGTGATGATGTGCTCGCTGCCGCTCCCCCGCCTCAGTCTTGACGAAGTAAACGAACGGTATGCCCTTGCGTTTTAATTTCTTGCCGATTTTTGAAAGCTCATACATCATGATTTTGTGAGCCTTCTCGGGGTCCCGCTCCTCCGAGTGCGTGAGTGTCAGCCACCAGTCGCCCAAATCAAAATTATTATATATTAAATATTTTTGTTTCAGTTTCGCGTTTCGGCGATTTCGTTCCGCTCGGCTCTCGCTTGTCGGGTACCGGCGGACCCCGCGCTTTTTCTTATCACCACGAACGACATAGCTCAAAACTTTAGTCCGTGTGACAAAATCCCGATTTTTAGTTTTGATCCGCTTGTATAAATACGGCATACTGTTGTTTCCTTTCATGCGCCCGGGCCCGGCGGGCGCAACGGGGCTCGGCAATTAATTCCGATTTTCCATAATTTTATCCGTTAAAACAAGGTTTAAAGCGGCTTGTCCGCCGCTGCTTAAAAACTACTATATTATATAGTAGAAACTCAATCAATTAATCTTTCAGCACTCCTCAGCCGAATAACCGATGAACGGCTGAAAATCTCTAAGCATCCAGACCAACTCCTTTTCGCCGACAATTTCTATGGCCTTCTCCGCGGCCTCTTGAGATGTAAAATATATGTTATCACAACACAACGAATTAGTTTCTCCTATTTCTATGTCACGAGTATATTTGCCATAGAAAATATACCATTTTGCTTGTTCTTGCTCCATATTGTCCCACTGAATAGATTCAGTGTTTAGCTCGGACGCAGCCTGCGCCAGACGTTTTTTTGTGCTTATGTACCGCTCCCAGTTATCGCGGATATATTTGTCCGTAAACCACTCTGTCCCATTTACTGTTTTGTGGGGACACCTTATCCCGTCGCGAGCACCAAACAGTAAATATACGTTTTGTCCCGCATCAACATCTTCCAGCCCCGTGTGTTTCCGTTTCGGGATTTTTATTATTTCTTCTTCACCTGTCATAATATTACTCAATATAATTTTTGTAGGGAGCTCAACTCTATTACAGTGTAATCCGTTTTCGGTTATATAAAATTCACAGGTTTCATAGCATTTGACTGTAAATTTCTCCCCCATCTCTACGCCCAGCATTTGAGCGACTTTCTCCATGTAGTTTTGGCTCATAATATCACTCCTTTAACTTGCTAATCCGATTCGTAGTTAGTCATATTTCTACCTCGCTTTCAATCCCACGGGAAACTCTCGGCGCATATTTTCCTCTCCGACTTTAAAACTTTCGTTTACGCTATTCCCGCTTGCGTGGATAAAGTATTGCCCCGTTATCTCATCGCCCAGCAGATAACCCTTAAACCATAAGCCGTTATCCTCGCACTTACCTCTAAATAATATATCCCTCATGTTATACTCCTTTCTCTAAATCCTCAAATTTCAGTTGGTCCGGGTTTTCGCCCAGCCACCACCTGAACACA
>CANPWW010000095.1 GCA_947585115.1 uncultured Monoglobus sp. | reverse complement strand
GAAGCGCTGACATTGGAAATCGAGGCGCTGCAGCCGATGATCTATGATTACATGGACGAGAATATGCCCGAATGGGCACGCCCGTCGGTTCAGAAAGCTATTGACCGAGGCATAATCCAAGGTGTTGCGCAGGACGAAGACGGGAATATCCTGCGCCTCGGATTGACCGAGACGGACTTAAAGTGTATCGTCCGCGAAGATCGCGCTGGTCTGTACGACTAAAAATCCACGTTGGGGCAAAAAAGAGGCGGAGCCGTTTTTGTGGCTCCGCTTTTGTAATATTGGATTTAGGACTTTTTTATCTCAATTAAACAGGACGAATTACCTGGCATACGGTAAACGTACTTATCGTCGGCGTTTAAGACGCATTTGAGTTTTTTATACGGAAATGTTATGCCCAGATCCTGCATACTTAAAAATGAATCAATGTATTTTTCGGCTTCATCTTCCGTCATTTCATCACCGATAGGATATGCGCATATCCACGCACTTCCGCAATTATCTGTGATAATATAATTTTTTTGGTATTTTTGGTATTTGGGATGTATAAGCGTATAGCCTTTGTGTTTATAAAGCATTTTTTCACCTCTATTGGTCTTAGTCTTCGTCGTCATCTTCGATTTCGGGCATTTCTGAGAAACAGTCGAAATTGCTGCCGTCAAGAAAATCATACTCTTCATAGCTGTCGTTGTAGCCCCACCGTTGCTCATCGACATAGTATTCAACAACATTTGTTACCTTTTTTCCTTGGAAAGTGGACGTCGCCGTGACATTGGAATCGGGATAGTTATTTTTGCGGTACTCGCAGGCGGCGTCGCGATCCAAAAAATACGCTAAATCTTCATTAAATATATCGCCGGCCACGTTTAACGTCATGCCCTGCTCCAATGATGTGCGGGCTCGACGCTGGCCGGAGATCGTCATCAGGTCTCCGGCGAATGTGGCCTCACATTTGGCAACCACGTAGACCGTGACGGGAGTCTCTGACGTTCCGAATTTTTCGATCAACGCCTTTAATAATTCATCTCTTTTCATAGGATTTGTTCTCCTTTCGTTCATATTGTACAGTTTTTCCAAAATCAATTCTGCCGTCCATGCCGGAGGCGTCCTTTGGCTTGTCTCCCAATTTTCAATCGTTCTGATTGGTAGCTCCAATTCTTTGGATAGCGCCATCTGGCTCAGACCGAGCTTTTTCCTTGCCAACTTCAACTGATCGGCGAACGGTTTGTTTTTGTCGTAAAACTTCATTATTATTTCCTCCCAATCTTTAGTATGAATGATATCGCATTCAAAATAGTTACAAGAGTGGCAACTATCAAAATGATAATTTGAGTTACAGAAATTGTGGTAAAATCAATTTCAACCAGTAATAATATAAATGCAATTATTTCTAAAACATTCATATAAAATTTTTTAAAATACTTGACCATAATTCCGGAGTGTGATATACTTAGAATAGTGAGGGGCTTTCGCCCCTGCACTATTTCTTATCGAAGCGGTCGATGATCTCGAACAACATTGCGATGCCAGCAAGTATGTAGTAGAGAATCATTGCTGCTTCTTTTATATCGTCCCATCTCACACTCCAATCATCTCCTTTCCTTGTTTCTGTATTAATTATACCACCCATTGGGCTATATGTCAACACATTTATTAAAAAATGTTGCACAAATTATAACCGCTTGTTTTGTGAAATGTGACAAAATAATTATGATTAACGCTTTAGGTAGGCGTTGAGGCGTCCTTTTGGAATAAAAATGAGACGTTTTTCCAAATTTAAAATTCCTGTGAAGAGAACCCACCACGGAACCGCTGCAGTTGTATTCGGGGTGGCGCCTCCAGAAACATCAAGAAGCCTCATTCGGGGCTTCTTGTTATTTTAGAAAAACCCTTGACAAACAACCTAAAGTAAAGTATACTTTAGTAAATATGATTATCTACAATATTTGTTTAAGTTATTTAGGAGGTATTTACCAATGATTACAGCAGGTGATTTCAGAAACGGATTGACTTTTGAATATGACGGCAACGTGTGCCAGGTCGTTGAGTTCCAGCACGTAAAGCCCGGCAAAGGCGCCGCGTTTGTCAGAACAAAGTTTAAAAACGTTATTACAGGAGCGGTTGTTGAAAAGTCGTTCAACCCCACCGAGAAGTTCGAGAAGGCCATGATCGAGAGACGAGATATGGAGTATCTGTATCAGGACGGAGATCTGTATTACTTCATGGATCCCGAGACCTACGAGCAGGTTCCTCTGAGCGAGTCTCAGCTGGGCGACGCGCTCAAGTTTGTCAAAGAGAATATGCAGGTCAAGTTCCTCTCGTTCAAGGGCAACATTTTCTCGGTTGAGCCGCCCACATTTGTGGAGCTTGCCATCACTCACACCGAGCCGGGCGTTAAGGGCAACACCGCCACCAACGTTACAAAGCCCGCCACTCTTGAGACCGGAGCGGTCGTGACCGTTCCCATGTTCATCAACGAGGGCGATATGATCAGAGTCGACACGCGCACGGGCGAATACATGGAGCGCGTATAGTCGATCGAACCGAAAGGAGAAATATTATGTCTGAATTAAAAAAAGAGGCCGCTTACATAAAAGGCTTGTTTGACGGCATGAAACTCGATCCCGAAAAGGGCGAGACAAAAATCATCTCGCATATTATCTCATATCTGGAAAAATCCGCCGAGGAAATAAGCGCGCTTGACAGCGAGCAGGGTTTCCTGGCCGACAGGATCGACGAGCTTGACGACGTGATCGAGATCCTCGCCGAGCAGATGGAAGGCTATGACGAGCTCGACGATGATTTGTACCAGATCAAGTGCGAGCATTGCGGAGCCGAGATAGAGTTCACGGGCGATGATATCGACGATATTATCGGAGGCAGCTTTGAGTGTCCCGAGTGCGGCGAGGTTATAGAACTTGACCTTCCCGAAATGGACGACGGCTGTGGCTGCGGACATGAACATGAATAATCGAATTTTTTCAAAATGAACAAAGGCGTTTCGTCTTTGTTCGTTTTTTATGCTTGTAAATCACGCTGATCTGTGATATAATTATTTAAAATAATATTCCGAGAAAGGAGCAATATTATGTTAAAGTTAAAGAAGTTTTGCGCGGGATTCTTATCGGTCATGACGGCTTTTGCCTGTCTTTCGGGCACGGTTATCGCCGCTGATGAGGCCGAGCCCGCGGGTTACCATTTTATAGCGTATTTTGACGCCGACGGAATTATTTCCGATGTGAAGTCAATAAGCGGAACTTTGACCGAGGGCGAGATCGAGACGCTTGCCGAGGCGGAGTGCCCCGAGGGCGCGGCGGAAGCCAAGGTGTTTGACTGGACGGCGAACCTTGAGCCCAAGTCCGATGTGCTGAGCTATGACATGACTGAGGACAATTCAAATACGGTGACGATATATCACACGAACGATATGCACGGCAGTCTGATCGACTCAAGCTCGGTAATTGGCGTTGATAAGATAGCCGCTCTCAGGAACGCCACAGACGGCGCTTTTCTGGTTGACGCCGGAGACGCGACCCAAGGTGTCGCGTTCGCGTCGCTGTCAAAGGGTGAGGATGTTATAACTCTCATGAACGCCGCGGGCTATAAGGCTATGGCGGCGGGCAACCATGAGTTCGACTACGGCCTTGAGCAGCTCGCCAAAAACAGACAGGCGGCGGAATTTCCGATTATTTCCGCCAATACCTATTACGAGGGAAAGCCTCTGTTCGCGGGCAGCTACAGCGGCGGAGAGACAAACGGCGAGAATGTTATTAAAGAGGAAAACGGCATCAAGGTCGGCCTGTTCGCGTTGACGACAAGCGATACAAACACATCCACGAATCCGAATAATATAGTAGCCGTTGAGTTTAAAAACGAGATCGAGACCGCCAAAGAGCAGGTCGCAGAGCTTGACCAAATGGGAGCGGACGTTATAGTTGCCGTCGCGCATATGGGTAATCTGAGCGGCCAGGCGCCGATAACCGCTGTGCAGCTTGCGGAGGCTATGGGCGGCACCGAGCTTGACGCTATAATTGACGGACACAGCCATATGATAGAGAGCGACACAGTGAACGGAATCGTTATCGGCCAGACCGGCACCGCGGATGCCAATGTGGGTAAAATGGAAATAACCGTCGGTGCTGACGGCGGAGTTAAAGTCGAGGAAACGATTTTGTCATATTATTTCTTCACAAATATCGATCCCGATCCCGCCGCGAAAGCCGTCGCCGACGAGCTGAGCAAAAAGAACGAAAGCATGCTCGGTCAAAAAATAGGCGAGACGGTCGGAACACTATGGGGCGGCTCAATAAATCAGATCGCGGAATCGCGCTCAAACGAGACGAACCAAGGTGACCTGATCTCCGATTCAATGCTCTATGCCGTAAAGAAGAATCTGAACGGCGAATATGAGGACGCGCCCGTTGTGGCCGTGGAAAACGGCGGAGGCTTCCGAACGCTTATACCGGCCGGCGATATCACGTTTGGCAGCGTTATCAACAGCCTGCCGTTTAACAACACGGTCGTATACAAGGCGGTCACTCCGTCTTTGATTTATCAATTGATAGAGCAGTCGGCCGCGACCGTTAATTCTCAGGACCCCGAAACCGGTATGCTCAGCGCGGGATACAGCGGAAGCTTCCTGCAAATCGGAGGCATGCGCTTTGAGTATGACCCAAACGCGGAATCTGGAAGCCGCGTAAAGGCAATATACACCGATGACGGCGCTTTGCTTGACAGGAACGATACAACATCCGTTATAATTCTCGCGTCAAACGATTATGTGTTCACAAACGATTTGATTAAAGATATTCCCAAACTTGGTGAGGCGGGAGATCTGGCGCAGGCGGTGATAGATTATATCGGCGTTCTGACCGAGAACGGAACAAAAGCTCTTGATATACCGGTGACGCAGGGGAGGATCAAAACAGTCGGGGCGTATACCCCCAAGGATTACACAGCCCACGTCAGAGCCGTGAATTCGGACGGCGCTTATGTTCCCGAAGGAACTGAAGTAGAAGTGTATGTCGACGGAGTGAAGAATGACGGCAAGCTGAAAGTCGGAGCGGACGGACTGGTTGAGTTCACTGTTGGCGACGGTCCCCACGCGGTTAAACTGTCCGAAAGCGGAGCCGAGGCGTATGTAAACAATTACAGCGGCGCCGGAATAGTCGAGGCGCTCGGCGAATGGAAAGGCGGCTATCCGAAAGTAGTGATTAGTAACGTAGGGACTAGAAAATAGGATCTAGGGACTAGGGATGGGCGGCCGGGGGCGTCCGCCCATACGGCATTTTGCGTATTATGGTCGTAGGGGACGGCGCCCTCGACGTCCCGTCGGGCGGATATCATCCGCCCGCTAAAAACCAAATCTCAGCCTCATCAAAAAATTTTTAAAAAAGTTTAAAAAAGTTCTTGACAAGGCAGAAAAGATGTGGTAAACTTAAAAAGTTGCTAACGT
>CANPWW010000094.1 GCA_947585115.1 uncultured Monoglobus sp. | reverse complement strand
TGCCGACCGTCGTAAGGTCAATTATACCCTGCTTTATTTCCGCCAACTGTTCGGGCGTACCCTCGACGGTCTTTTTTACGTTTGCAAAATTGTCCTCAAAGTCAATGGCGAATTTCGCGCACGCCACGCCGCCCGCGGCAAGCGCGGCAGACGCAACCTGCAAGGGCTTGGTAACGGTGTCTACGCCCTCGCCGAAATCTTTTAAAGATTTTCCGGTTGTCTGCAAATTAAGTGCCCGCTGCTGTTTTTCCACAGCCGCAAGCCCGTCCTGATATTCCCGGTATGTATTCTGCGCGCTTTTGAGCGCGGTTTCCGCCTGCTCATAACCCTTGTTCGCGTTCCGCACCGCCGCTCCCGCATTGTTATAATCAACAATGCTGCTCCTGAGGGCCTGTCCCTGAGAATTAAGCGCGTTCTGAACCTTAAGCTGCTGCTTTTCTATTGAACTTAATTCATTTTTAGTCCAGTTGATAGCCTTTTCATTATCTTTGTACGCAAGACTGTTTTTATTTATTGACGCATTTGATTTTTCAAGAGCAGAAATTTCATTTTTCTTTGCCTGCGACAATACCGACAGTTGTTTTTCCTCTTGTTTCAGTGCCGCGCAGTTATCAAAAACGCTCTTTTTTGTCGCCTCATATTTCTGTTTTGCGGCAGTAAGCGCGCTGTTGTTTGTTTCAACCGCGTTTTTCGCCTTGGCAAGCGCTGTCTTGTGTTCATCGACCGCCTTGCCTGCGGCGGTCATCTGCGCCTTATACTGCGATAATATATCCGATCCGCGTTTAGTGTTTTTTATAAACCCCTCGGTTGCCGCCGTCGCTCCGCCGCTTTTCTTCTGCAGCCCGGAAAGCTGGCCCTGCACCTCCGATATTGTCGCCGCCAGCTGCGACGCGTCACCCGTAAATCTGACAGTTAATTCTCCGAGACTTCCGCTCATAATATCCACCTCCGAATATCAAAAATCGGTTTTGCTTCCTTTTTTAACGCCGGGGGGTTCGGGCCGGCGCAACAGGGTGGGTAATATTTTTTAAAGTAAAACCGATTTTTGATATAAATTTTTAAAATTTTCACAAAACCCCGCAAAGGAATAACCTCTGCGGGGTTTTGCTAAAGTCCCGCCATCCATCCGAGAGTTGAGGGAAGCCGTTCCTCCCGCTCCTCGTCGTCATCGCTTTTAAGCTTACCCAGCATTTCAAACAAAATTTTCGGGTCCTGTTTTGCGAGGTCGGCGGGTAATATCCCCCGTGTCTTGAACATGACGGAATATAGATCGCTGAGCCGGACGGGCTCGCCGTCCGTTACTCGTTTTTTGAATTTTCTCCGGTCTCCGACAGCGCGTCAAAATACATCATTGCCGCCTGCTCGCAGAGCTCTTTCCGCTCCTTTATCGGCATTGCCTCTATGACTTCCTCGGTGACTTCGGTGCCATCAAACATATAATTCACCGCGTCCTTGCCGAGAGACATATATCCGATAATGCCGCTGCCGGTAAATCTTCTGTTGTCCACAAGGCAAGCCGCCTCAAAGTCAAAAGGCTTTGAGACGACCGTCTTGCCGCTTAGCTTATAACTGAGCGTTTTCTGTATCTTTTTCTCTGCCACGGCTTACACCGCCTCCTTCGACGGGTACCAGTTAAGGTCTTTGTACCAGTTCTCGCGGACCTTCGCGATGTCGCAGCTCTCCGGCAGATTGTCGGAATCGAGATAGTACATCAGCTTGCCGTCGCACTCGCGGTACGATGCAGCAAAGTGCGCCTGCGCCGTCTGCTTCTCGGGCGCGCCGCTGCTCGCCTTTGTCTTGGCGCCGACCGGAGATGCCAGCGCGTACTTGCCGCGATAATAACGAACAAATCGAACCGCTCCGTTCGATTTGAGGATTTCCCATGCCACGCCGAAATACGGCTCTTTGGCAAAGCTGTCCTGGCTGATTTCCACACCGTTGTCAACGGCATCGAGGCCGCGCATCATGTTCTCGATCTCGGGCGGGATGTCCGCGTTTGTGATGTCGTGGCCCATATTATCAACATAGCTTTCGGTCTCATACGCGATATTGTCCGCGTCGAAATTCTCCGTGTTTGCGGAGTCCGTGAGAGCGATCTCAACGGTTCCGGGAACATGCTTGGCCTCGCCGTACGTGGCCGTGCCTGTTTCCGTGTCATCTTTCGTGAGAGGGAAGATCGTGTATCTGCTGACACCGATCCTCGGTCTCGGCTTTAAAATTTCTTTTGCCATAATAATCTCCTTTCTACGCGCGAGGGGCGGAGGGGCTCGCGCCACAGGGTGGGCGTATCATTCTGAAAAGCGGAGCTTTTCTACCTCTTCCGCGCCCTCTGGGCGCTTCCTATTCACTATTTACTAATTACTAATCGCTATGTTTACTTCTGTTTCAAGAATTTCCCGGGCCTCGGCCTTTCCCGCCTCAAAGCCCGGTTCCATATACGGCTGCGGAGGCTGGCCCCTGGTGGTGTGCCATCCGCCGTGTGCGTCCTGATACCTCCACGGCGTTTGTCGGCCTCCCGCGTATATTCCGGTGCCCATTTCAACGTATATGCCGTAATCCATTGTCGGGCCTATCTCGGATGTATACGCGCCTCCGCCGCCGCTCGTCTGTTCTACAATGCTGTTTCTGAGGGCGCCCGTGTCAACGGGACACTCGGCTTTGCACTCGGCCTGAATGACCTTGCCGCCTTTTGAAACGCCGCGCTGTACAGCCCCGTCCAGCTTTGCGAGCATCTCCTGTGCTCTGCCGAGCACATCATCGATTCCGTCGATCTCAAAACCTATTCCCATAGATCCACATCCTTCATAAACCTCATCGCCTTATGAAAAACCTCCTCGGGCGTCTGCCGCGGCACGTCGTAATCGTATGTCCGCTCCCAGCCGTCCTCCTGCATGATCTCATTGACCTTGATCCCGATATTGGTGATCTGAACCGGCGAATTGCTCCAGATGTCTACCGCGAACTTGCACTCTTGCGAATCTTCGGCGTTGTCGCTATGGAACCCCTCGGTATTGTTCACCTGGCGGAATGATATGACCGGGACCGTGCTGAAATCAAACACCGTCCCCTGCGTCACCGTAAGCCCCGTCTTTTCAAGCAGGGCCTTAACGATCGGATTAACGTCTATCAATAAAATCCACCTCCGTAAATATCGCTCGCCGAGTTTTCGCCGGAGGCATGGTTCACGCTTCCGTCCCGCTCCGCCGCGGGGATCTTGCTCAGCAGCGCCATTGTGTAATCATCCCACGGCTCCGCGTATTTCACGATATAAAGAGGCGCCCCGCCGCTCTCAGCGACCAAAGCGCCCTCTTTCAAATCATCGCACGGCTTTGTATAAAGCCGCATAACGCAGTTGACGTCAAGCCCGTATTCCTCTTGCGCAAGACTGCCGGAGTAGGGCTGCATGTCGCACATGATTCGCGTCGGCTCCCGATCGGGCGCCGAATACACATCAATTGCTTTGTTTTGGTCTATCAAAGTCACTCGGAACACGCCCCTTTCGGTTTATAAACGGCGCCAGCCGCAGCCTGTAGTTGTTCAGAAAATGACTGCCAAACATCTCGATCTTGTTGCCGTAGCTCTCGGATTTTGAGCCCTGGGATATTGATTTAAGCTCCTTGTCGCCCTCCTCTTTCCCGAACGTGCCCATTCTCCACCGATCGGCTGTCATTATTGGCAGCAGTGATTTAAGCGGTTCCGGGAAACAATTTATCCGACAATAACTCAGAACAAGGTCGATCGTGTCCTCGATCAGGTATTCAAGCAGCGGATCACGGCTGACGTCCTCAAGCCCCAGCAGTATTTTTGTCTTTGCGAGGCTTTCTGCGATTAACTCTGTTTTCTTTTCCGGTTCCACTTTTCTCCGCCTCCTTCACTTCCCGCCAGCCGCTTTGCAGAAAAGCGGCTATCGTGACCTCATTTTTCAGGCGATACCTCACGCCGTCCTTTTCTACCAGCATAACGCGGCCCTCCGATTATTCGTCCGGGGTCTTGTGCACATAGATCGCGTCCTTCTTGTTGTTGAGAATAAACGCGTCATAATACACGCGGCCCTCGACCAGCCAGCCGTTTATGCCCGGCGGGTTGTCGTGTATCTTATACTCCGCCAGCTTTACGGGCGCGGGCGTCGTTATCGGGTGCGTTATAAAAAACTCCGTGTTTTCGGGCATGTACGATGTGGGGATAACCACGATCGGCACTCCGTCGATCTCGCCCACCTGGCCTTTTATAAGCATCTTCTGTCCGAGGTCGCTGCTGCGGATAAACGCCTTATCCTGCATTATACACTTATAGAAATTTGTGGAAACATACGCCACGCGGCCCGGCAGCGGCGCCTTTTTGTCCGTCAGCGCCATTGTGCCGTCCAAAAATGCGGCATACGCGTTCTCTGTGGTGATCGCCGCCTCGGTGGACGTCGTGCCCGCTCCCGCAACGATCTTACCGAAGCGGTAAGTGTCGATTTCGGGAATAACGACCTCGTCAAGCTGACGCTGCAGCGCCAATCCCGCCGAGTTTACCATCATTGTGTCGTCATAGTTCCTGCGGTCAATGGTAAAGGTAAACGCTCTATCCTGCGACAGTGTCATTTCCTGTACCTCGTTGCCCAATTCCTCAGGCGTTCCGTATCGGCTGGATCCCTCCAAGGTGTAGTTGTTCATCTTAGAGGTCGGGACCGAATATACCTTGACCGTCTGAACTCCGATAAAGTCAAAATCATTGTTAACGACCGGGGTCGAAAGTGCCCCCAGTTTAAAACGCTCGTCTATCTGACTTGCGTACTTTTCGGCATAATTAACTGCCATAATAAATCACTCCTTATTTTGCGTTAAAGCCCTGCAAAAACGGATCGGCCGCTCCGCCGCCTGCACCGCCCGCGCCGCCGCTCGGCGTTCTGCCGCGCATCTTCTTGTCGATGCCGCTCTCGACCGCGCTGTTAAAGCGTTGTTCAAAGGCGTCGATGCGGCTCTTAGTCGCGTCTGCGTCCTCGCCGCAAAGGTCGGCGGCAAACTCGGTCGGAAGTCCTCGTGCGCCCAACTCCTTCTCAGCCTCAAAAATGAGACGGTCACGGTTCAGCTCCGCTCTCGCCTTTTGAATATCCGCCTCATTTTTCTTTCTGAGCTCTTCGGCCTTTTCCTCGGCGTTCATTTTCGCGAACCGCGCGGCCTCATCCTGCTCA
The DNA here is from genome assembly GCA_947585115.1 of uncultured Monoglobus sp. Lineage (GTDB taxonomy): Bacteria > Bacillota > Clostridia > Monoglobales > Monoglobaceae > Monoglobus. The sequence goes on along the minus strand of CANPWW010000094.1, from coordinate 283 downwards.
TCCTTGATCTGCTTGCGGATCTCCGCCTCAATCTTGGTCCTTGAGGTTTTCAAGGCCTGCTGAACACGCTTATCGGCTTCCGCCTGCAAAGCTCTATTAAATTCTTCCTCAGTATAGGTTTTCGGCGTCGCATTCTGCTGTCCCGCTCCGTTGGCGGCTCCGTTCGTTCCCGCGCTGTCGGGCGCTCCCGTCGGAGTTCCCGCACCCTCGGGCCCGATTCCCGCGCCCCCGTTATTCGTAACATTCAAATTATCAGCCATAATAATCTCCTTTCAAAGCGCGC
>CANPWW010000093.1 GCA_947585115.1 uncultured Monoglobus sp. | reverse complement strand
TCATGCCGTCCAGCCACTCATATCCCGCGTTGTCGATCTCGGCGGCGACCGCGTCGGGATAGCGCTCAAGCAGCTCGTCACGCTCGACATCGTTTGCGGCTGTATATTTGTCCGTCAGATCCGCATCTCCGCCATCAATGTGATGAGTGACGGTCAATTCATATTTCACAAGCTGCAATTTGTCTCCGCAAAATCTGTATCTCATATCGCGCCTCCTTACGAATATTTGTTATCTGCAAAAGTATTTGTTGCTCCTCCGTTGTTTGTATAATTCTTTCCGTAAATATAATTTCCGGCTACCAGATTATATGAAGCTCCGCTATTCACGTATATGGAATGCTGCGAGCTTGAATATGATGTTTGCGCGATATAGTTGTTGCAAACCAGATTGTAGGAGCCTTCGATTGATATACTTCTTGAAAAGGTTCCCGCAACAAAACAGCCTGTCACAATACAACGCCTCGCGTTTATATGTATTCCTGTGTCCGGTAAATACATTCTTGTATTTATTATGCGATGATACCCGTCTCCGGTTTGAGTAATATTGATCCCGTACGAAAAATCAGAGCCTAAAAGACAGTTTTCCACAGAAGAATAGGTGCCGCCGTGAATATATATACCGATGTCGGTGCCGCTTGAAAATGAATCGATGTATAAATTACGAATATCCGTGTGCGAGCCGGTAATGTTAAATACGGAACTCGATGTGCCGCCATTGCTGCGCTTGATAACGGTATTATAGTGCCCCATACCTTCTACTGCTACACCCAATTTATTTATGACTATATCAGCAGTTGTGTTATATGTTCCCTCAAGAATAACAATCTTGCCTCCGGAAGAGGATGACAGCGCGTTTATGGCGTTTTGTATCTCAACTTGGTCATCCGTGCCGTCACAAAGATAGTCGCAGTCGGCAGCCGTGTGACCCGACTTTTGGGTTCCGACAACTTTGGTGGCCGCCCCTCGTCCTCTTGGCCCCTGCGGACCCGTTGGTCCTTGAGCTCCCGTAGCGCCTTTGGGTCCTGTTGCTCCTGTCGGTCCTGTCGGCCCTTGAGGACCTGTCGGACCGGTTTCGCCCTTAGGCCCGGCAGGACCTTGAGCCCCTGCAGCGCCTTTAAGGTTGGAAAATGTGAACGCGAAATTTTTAGCGCTGTTGTCGCCGGAGGTTGAAACGCTGACAGTTGGGGTGCCGGTCAACGTGTTGCCCATCTTGGCGGTAACGCTTCCGAATCCCGCGTCAATACCGTTTCTGCCCGGTGAGCCGTCATATCCGTTATCACCCTGCGGACCTTTCGGACCCATCGGGCCTTGAGCGCCCGTCGCGCCCTGCGGCCCTTTGATGTTGACGGTCGAAGGATTGTTTAATCCGCCGTTGTTTGTCCAAGAAAGATTACCACTTGCGTCTACCTTCGGCGTAAAAGTATATCCCTGCGGTCCTCGATCACCCGTGTCTCCCTTTGCGCCTGCCGGCCCTTGAGGACCTGTCGGACCGGTTTCGCCTTTTGTCCCCTGCGGCCCCGGATCACCCTTTTCACCACGAGGACCGGGCGTCAGTTCGACATTTTTGATTTTATCGGAAACTTTTGCAGCCAGCTTATCATACAAATCCAGCGTAATGTATTTTAAAACTTTGGTTATATCTGCCATTTCAATCCTCCGCTACGAAAAATATTTGTTCAGCACATTGTCGGCCTCATCTTCTGTTGCCGTTGTTATGACCTCATTTTCACCGCCGCCCGTCAAAGATTTAATAACTTTTTCAAGATGAGCAACGCGGGATTCCAAATCGGGATTGGTTATATCCGCGACCCATGCCGAAATTCTCCATTTAACGCCGACGCCCGATTCAACCACTCTTGTGCATGAATAAAATTGGCCCTCATCACAAACATAAAGAGTCTGACCCACGGCGGCCTTTGAAGAGTAATCGTTCCAAAGGCTCACGACCTCCATATATCCGTTGGTGTAACAGCCGAAATTGCCGTAACCCTCTTTTTTTTCGGCATAAACTTCCTTTTCAAAAGTAAAGTGATAAACACCCGGAGTTGTCAGAGTTGACAGATCCGTTTCGGGATCCGAAACTATATACGGATTTGACCAAGAGCCTTTCTTATTTTCAAGATGGGCAACGCGGGATTCCAAATCGGGATTGGTTATATCCGTGACCCATGCCGAAATTCTCCATTTACCGCCGATGCCCGATTCAACCACTCTTGTGCATGAATAAAATTGGCCCTCATCACAAACATAAAGAGTCTGACCCACGGCGGCCTTTGAAGAGTAATCGTTCCAAAGGCTCACGACCTCCATATATCCGTTGGTGTAACAGCCGAAATTGCCGTAACCCTCTTTTTTTTCGGCATAAACTTCCTTTTCAAAAGTAAAGTGATAAACACCCGGAGTTGTCAGAGTTGACAGATCCGTTTCGGGATCCGAAACTATATACGGATTAACCCATGTACCCCTGCGATCGACTTTGGTGGTGATATCTGTCAATTCTTCCTGAAGTCCTGCTATATCGGCAATATATAGTGTCACGAACTTCCATTCGCCAAAGGTTTCGGTATTCAAAACCTGTGACTCATTATCACATTTCGCGCATACGGTTCTGTAAGCCTTGACCGTCCCGTCGTCGCCTATCGCGGCCTGCGTGATCTTGAAATAAGTGTCGCCGATATCGTCGGTATATGAGCTGTTGCTCACCGCCACGGTCCAATCCGTGTTCACATCGCCGAAATCGGGCTTGAGTTCAACGATGTGGCTTCTGTAAAAGCCCGGGCGCCATGTGTGGTTAAGCTCGGTTTCATAGATTGAAATCGGATTCGGCATCGTTCCCCTAAGTTTTTCCTCAAGCTCCTCGATCTCCGCGTCTATTCTTTGCCCGAGAGCGGTATCCGCATCCTTCCTGTCGGATATCTCCTCATCAATTCGGTTGTTCAGATCTTCGGATTCATCGCGAAGGGCATTCATCATGTCCGCGTCGCCCTTTTGTCTCGCTTCAGCCTCCGCGTCGATCCTGCCGCCGAGATTCGTATCCGCATTTTTACGATCGGTGACTTCGCTGTTAATATTATTCTGCAAAATCTCGTCGGCTTTTTTCCGAGCGGTGGCTTCGTTGTCAAGTCGGGTTTTAACCGTGTCATTTCCGCTGCCGTCCTGATAAAGCACATCCGCGGCGATATGTTTATCTCCTGTACCTTTTATGTGCGCATTAAACCACGAGAGCAGCAGCGCGAGGTTTGATCGAACGATCGGCCACCACCTTCGAAGTTTTGTTTGCCCGTTATAATTTTCGTCAAGCGTGTGGTTTTGATTATTTGCCATTTCTTTACCTCCTCTATAAAAAAGCGCCGCTGCGCGGGCGCTTAGATATTTTATTTATGTGCCGGGTATCAGCGTAGCCAACTTATCACTTATTTCGCTGACTTTGCTCTGCAAACCCGCTATGGAGTTTTTTAAATCATTAATATCATTTTGGTTTGCTATCTCGGAATATTTATATCTCCATGTTCCGATCAATGTTGAATGATCAGTGTCAAAACTCATCTTTTCCTGGTTTCGTACTTGAAAATATACGTAATCATCGGGACGTGCCAATCCCAAATCCAGAAATTTTTCACCTTCCGAGTATAACTGAAGGCCTCGCCCCATCTCATTGTCAACCGTAGTTTGAAGTCCGTGCTTTTGGTTCCTGTCGTTAAAGCTTTGTATTCCGTTGCCGTCAATAATCACTCTTGCCTCACCGTCTTTTCCGGTGCGGAGTATTCCCCTCAAGGTTTGGTTACCATCGTCATCAGCGTAAAATGTTTCCTCGCCCTTCGAATTGTATAAGGTAAACACGTACTTGCCCTTTGTATCATCGTAGCCGAGTTTTAGCTTTGTGACATCGCCATCAACCATAGTTAACAGATTGCCGTCAATCGTCAGAGAGCGGTCCGCGCTTTGCACGGTGACATTATTAGTGTTGAGCGTGCCGGTGTATACTTCGTTAACATATACTTTGCCTTGGCCGAACACTCCCGTCCACTTCCAGCCGTCCGTTCGCGCTAAATCCCGCTCACCGACTTTGATTTTACCGTCCATTATTGCCACAGCGTATTGTTCATTAGGAGTTACAAATAGTGCTCCCGTTTTATATTTGGCAATTTTTTGCCAATTGCCATCAGAATCAAGCACTACATCCACGTTTTTCTCCATAAACTCAAGTGTCGGCGTCTTAAGCTCTTCGCGTCCGTTTTTGTTGAGACGCAGATATTCTTTGGCGGTGAACATACCCGAAAATGCCTCCTGCATCGAAAGCTGCGGCACGCCGACCTCTATGCTGTTTTTCTGCGGCTCAAAAGGATATTCATCAACTTTTATGATCCGCTGCTCAGTCTCGATATTCCGAGCTTTATCTCTGACCGTTATAATATCGCCGGGTTTAAGCGGCGTTCCGTGATATTCCGTCATAACGGCTTTTATGCTCAATGAATATTTCGGCTCATCTATCCGCTCAGGATTGTCGGGGCTGAACTGTGCCTCAGCGGCCGACATAAGGGCTGCTGGGTCGGTGATCTCGTCAAAGTTGCAGAACCCCTCATGAAGTCCGTACTTTGCGATACTGTCTTTACTTTCGATATATCCCGTCGCGTTTCCGAGCGGCATATCATCTTTGCCGTACGGATAAAGCCTGTTTATCAGCTCATATGTGGACTTTGAAGGCTTGATTTCCGCTGTGTTGTAGCGCGTGTCAAGTATAACGTCGGTCCGCCGCGTTCCCAAAGTTTTAACAAGGCCGAAGTCTTTGTTATTGATATACACTTCCGCCTTGATTTTGTACTTTCTGAGCGATTCCGTCAGAAGATTAAGGCAGCCGATCGGCGTCTTTTTCGACACCGCAAAAAAGTCAAAACCGACATTCACGGGCTCATATCCGCGCCGCCGAAGCTCTGCCGCCGACAAAACATTCACATAAGGGCAGCCGCTGAATATGGCCGGCACAATAACGTCGGTGACCGGCTGATTTATCATGTCCTCTATGATCCTGACATGCGTTCGGCAGGCGTCCTGAATAAGCGACAGGGCCGTTATATCCTCGCCGCTGATCTCTTTTATCCTGAAAACTTCTCCGTTATATCCGATTTGCCTCTCATCGGCGATAATTCCCCATTTCGGGTCGCCTTTCGGTAGCGTCAACGTCATTTGATTATCGCCGTTGACCGAACGCGTTATACACACATTTTTCGCGTTCTCAAGCCAGCCGAGTTTATTGTTTTCACCTGTTCCGAGAGCCGCGTTATAATCCGCAACGTCGCGGCCGTACACTTCAACATATTTCATATAATATCATCTCCGCAATAAAAATTGTGACGGTAGTTAAAAAATATCCTGCACGTCCCGTCCGACGAGCCGGAGCATGTGACTGTTATTTCATTGTTACCCGGCATAAGCTCGCAAAAATCACCGGAAAATCCCGTGCCGTTCACAGTGGCTGCCGCGCAGTCAATGGTTATCTCCCGCGCCGCGCTGCTCGAAATATTCAAAGTCACTCCGTTGATAACTATTTTCAGCGATGTTTGTGCGGTCACATTTATGATTATTTTCGGTCTTACAGGCGCGGATCCGCGGTAGTTCAGCGTATGCTTGTTTATTCCGCCGCTCACGGTTATTTCATTCTCATCGCCGAATCCGATAGGAACCTCGCTGTCAAGAGGAATATCGCTGTCAAGCGGTATTCCGTCGCTG
>CANPWW010000092.1 GCA_947585115.1 uncultured Monoglobus sp. | reverse complement strand
CCCGACCGCCAAATAAAAAGGAGCCGCTTGCGGCCATTCGCCAAACAGCGTCCTCTGTATCAAATACTATATTTTTCTGTTTTTGTATCGCGCCGACTAACGCGACGGCGTTCTCGGTATCTCTGATAAAGCTCAATCCTATCCGCAGATGCGCGGGCTTGACTTCTTCGATCGCGGATATGATTTCCGTGATATTCTCCGGTACACCCTCACGGTTTACAAACTCCAATGTAAACGCGTATTTATCATACAGCTCGTTGATCTCGACACCCGATTTCTCATATAATGCTACAAGCTCCTTTAATGCCTCGACCGTCAGAACGCGAGACCCCTGTAGCCGCGCTATGACTCTTGCCCTGCGTGTTTCGTCATCAAGCCCATCTGACTTTGCAAGGCTTACATCCTTCTCATGAAGCGTGAACTCATCGGTTGTGATAATAAACAGCCGTTGATCCGCCAATGTGATATCCGCTTTTGTTTTATCAAGGATATACTGTATCGCGTCATAAAAATCCTTGACGACCTTTGATTTTCTGTAGTAATACGGAAGCCGCTCTATCATGTGAACACCACGCTTCCAAGCACCGGAACCGAGCCGTCATTTATCGATATATTTGATGTGCCGCCGTTTATTTTAAGGTCTGAATAATCCTCAACACCAAGTACCGAGAGTATAAAGCTGCCGACCTTCGCATAGGACACATACGATTTTTTCAGCGCCTCATCCGCAAGATAGTCCTTTATGCTTTCCTCGACCGCGCTTTGAATTCCATCAGAGCCGTCAGTTATCAGCTTGACCGATATATTGATTTTTAGAGCGGTCGCGCTTACCACCGTAACATCGGCGCCGATTGGTCGCTCCTCTTCTATATGCTCTTTTACTTTATTAATCAAGTCCTCACCGGCAGGTTGATTATCGGAGTCGACAATTACAACCTTGACAGTGCCGTTACCATTCCATAGAGGGATAACGCGCACATCGCCGACACCGCTGACTTCTTTAGCCCACTCTATATAATGATAGATATTTCCGCTCGCCGTGGGATGAGACACCTTCTCTATATACCTTTCAAGTAGATTAACATCACTCTCCGGAGGATAGCCGCCTTCAAACGCTTCTGTATTCTCAACAGCCGTAAGTCCCGGCAGAGTTACCGGAAAGCGGTTAATCACGCCCGGCTTGACATTTCCGGCGCTTCCGACCATGATACAGGTCGCGTTCACATCGACATATCCGCTTTCGGGAATCGTAGCTGTTTCGTCTATGGCGAACAGAATATTATCAGCCGCGACTTTCGCGCCCTTTGTGACAATTTCGCCGCGATTGCCGTAAATCCGAACCATGCCTTTGGCAAACGTACCCGCGCGGCGTGTTAAGCCCTGTTCGGCGGCCTTACACTCCAGATACTCCCCGACGGCTGTTAAAGCGAACGCGTTAATTGACAGGTCGGCTATTCTCTGCTGCAGCAGAAGGATTTGTTCCGAAACCGGATAAAGAAGGTCATAAAAAAACGAGCCTGCCGAGACGTCATAGTCATCGGGCACACTCGAAAGCATATCCTCCAAAATCTCATTAAGAGTCATACACATACACCTCACTCAATTCGCCATAGGTAGTTGCAAGCGAGAAGGTGATCTCCATCAGCTTGCGGTTGGTCGCGATAGAGAAACTGCTCAGACTTAATATATCCTCATGGCGGAGCAGAGCCTCCTCGATTTCACGGCGCAGTTCTGACTCAACAAAGCCGCTGCCGTAGCTTTTGCCGATCACCAGATCCTCGATGTTCGCTCCGTAGCGTTTTCCTTTATATATGGAATATCTGTCAAGCTGCGTTCTTATACATTTCTCTATCCACAGCTTTAACGCATCGACACCCTCAAGCTCCACAGGATTTTTGTTCTTCATCTTAAACTCACCGATCCTGAAATCAAAGTCAAATGTCTTTTTCATTGAACAACACCTATCACAATAAATTTATTATCATTGGCATACGGCAGCAGCACAACGGTTTTATTGAGGTTTACATATTCAATATATCCGTCATGCTGCCTCGTCTCGTATAAATCAAAAGTAGCCTTCACATCGTCCTTATTAAGAAGTATTCTGCTGCCGAGCTGTATTTTAAGTTCCGGCAGTTCTATTATCTTCCCGAACATCGGCGTGTACGGCGAGGGATTATCCCTACTCCGTATATGTTTTGCAAGTTCGATTAATGCACTCATATTTTCCTCCCAATAAAAAAGCGACTACCGCTCGGTAATCGCTCAAATTTAATCTATTCAACAAACGACAATCAAACGAGGTCATAATCTATAACAACATTAAGAGCATTATTAACATCTGCGGCTCTTTCAATAGCCTGCGGGAGTTTCTCCCACGGGAATACATCGGTAATAATACTCTCAATATCCCATTTGCCGCTGCTCATAATATCAAGCACGTCATGTACATCTTCGGGGAAATATCCTCCGCTGCCTATTATCGCGTGCTGTGAATATGTCATATCCAATACATTTATCGGGCGAAGTCCTGCGCGTACAGCTACCACAACAAGCCGTGAACCTATTTTGCCCATTGTCTGATATGTTTCAATCAGTTCCTCCGCTCCGGCGGCGTCAATATAGATATCCGCATTTGCGGTTTTGCCGTGAATATTCACAGCCTCCCCAAATACTGTAATGGCTTTCTCCTGTAAATTTTCCGCAGCCGAATTGCAAATCTCAAATCCCAGTTTTCTGACTATGTTAAGTCTGAAATCCGAGATATCGACAATCATGACCTTATTGGATCCGAAATGTTTTAGCGCAATAGCCGCGGCTATTCCTATCGTTCCCGCGCCAAAAACGACAGCGTTCTCACCCTTTTTAGGTTCAGAGCGTCTCGCCGCGCGCGTACCCACAGTAAACGGTTCAATAAGGCTTGCCGTCTTTGAGGAGATCGTCTGCGGCACAAGGTATACCTGCTTGTTTATTTCCGCATTTGGAATAAGTATATATTCCGAAAAACCTCCAATCGTTCCGGCTCGCTTTGTGTCGCCCTTTGCCAGGAGCGGATACGGATATACACGGTCGCCTACGGATATTTCTTTTACGTTTTTTCCGACCTGTACAACCTTACTGACAACCTCGTGCCCAAATTCGCCGCCTACCGTAACTTTATGTCCGGTATTCGACCCGTGGTTATACACCGCTACATCTGTACCGCAAATACTCGCGTACAGATTTTTAACGATTATATCATTTTCACCGCATTCGGGATACGGCAAATCCGCCAGCTCAATATTTCTTTTTCCTTGATACAACGCCGCTTTCATCGCTTATTACCTCCGCCTTAGTTAATTCTTTCCATTCACCATAATTAAAAATATTATAGTATGAATTATATCATAAAAGACAGCAAAATATCAACATCAAATTATTTTTCTCAGTTCCAGCTTGTTAAAGTGCCAGCCGTCAGATATTCTGTGGTTGGTGCTTTCGATGACGTAACGGACACCGTCCACGGTCATTGTCTCACCGGCGCGGGTGTAGCTGTCATATTTTTCGATGATCTCAAAGCTGTATGTCTCGGCCTCTCTCGAATTATTCTCAAGCTCCTGCTTGGCAACTGTCTCGGCGTTTTCCTTTTCCGGGTCTATCTTTACGATCTTCTGCAAAAAGCCGTATTTATCGATAAGGTCCCGATTCTGCTCAACCACAAGCTCGGTGTAGACATTGTCTTTCTCTGAAGTGACCTTGATGGAGTTTTTGAGCTCCTCGATCGAGGTGCTGTGGCTGACATTTCCGCGAAAATCCGGCGCGTACTCCTGACGAATATTACTCGCAAGCCTGAATTCGGGATATGCGTAAAGTTCGCCGATCATATATATCCGCAGTCCGTCCGGCACAAAGTCAAAGTTATAGTCTCCCTCGCATTGGTCGAGTATGTCCGTCAGTATTGCCGATATTGTTTTATCAAAATATATTTGATTGATGTTCGCTGTAAGCTCCGGCAGCATAACTATGTTGATCGACAAATCATCGCAAAGCTCCCGTATCGCGTCCGCGGCTGTTATGTTTTTGAATTGATAGGTCTGGCTTGTCTTGTTGAGGTACCAGCCGAGGTCTACGGCGCTGTATTTATTACTGTCTTTGTCCCCGTCGTCGACCTTGATTATCACTCCTCGGAATATTTCGCCGTTCGTCACATACTGCAATATATCCCCGACCTGCGGAGTATAGATCAGATCCTTCAGATATGCCGCGTCACTTTTCGCCGCCTCGAACGACATCGTGGTAGACAGCTCATATATACTGTTTTTCCATGAAAGATTGCCGACTATTTTTGTTATGTCCGTTCCGTTCGCGTATATCGCAGGCTCGTCTGTCGGAGGCATGGTTACCGCCGACTGAAGTTTCTGGTGTATATTTTCTTTAACACGGTTGTTCCATACAACAACAGGCTCTGTATTCTCGTAGGCGTTTTCCGAGTACATAAAGCTCTCGTTGTCCGCGCCCTCGGACCACGGAATATCGTCTTTATATTTTTCATACAGTTCGGGGAAATATCCCGCTATGTCACCATCCGCGCCGTCAAAGAAGCAATAGAATTTATACGTCGATTGCGAGTTGTTTCTGACAGTATCGCCAACCTTGTAGTCGCCTCGCGCCTTCGCGTTGATTATATCATTCGGGAACCAGTCATGTTCCACAACGTATCGCGGCAGGACGCGTTTCCCCTCGATCATAACAAATCTGACCGCGTCGATAGCGGTCTGAGTTGCGGATGCGCGAAAAGATTTATCGGCATACCAGCCTCCCTGTGAAAACGACTTGACGGTCTGTCTCATTCCGGCGTCATCGTGAGATCTGCCCCTTGACTCGTTAAGATTCACCATCTGCGATGCCTCTTGCCTGCAGCCGAGTACGGTGCCGGAGCATTCGCCGACTATCACTCCGGCGATAAACTTTATCATATCCTCCGACAGATTATACTTCGGAAAATCCGTGTATCTCTTGACTCCATATCCGCCGGAGACCCCGTCGAACGGCGGCGTCACATAGCAGTATTCGGACACATATCGCGTTATAGACGCGACCTTGTTGCCGCAGTTGCCTTCAATTGTTGTGAACGAGTTTCCTGACGCGTCCGAGTAAACTATGCCGACATGGTCGGCGTAACCGCCGCCGCTGTAGTTTTTGATAAACAGATCTCCGCGTTTAGGCGAATAACCGCTGCCCTGCGCGTGATACACACCCTTGTTGTTTCTCTGGGCCTGATACGGGAACTCACCCGCGCTCGCTGTTTTCGGCATTACGGAACCCATACCTACTTGAGCGAAGCACCAGCTGACGAATATCGCGCACCACGCCTCGCCGTCCATTCCGAACCATTGTCCGAATTTGGTCCTGTTGCTGCCGGATTCCGCATATCCGTTTTCACGGTATGCCACATTAACAAAGTCCGCGGCTGTAGCCATATTAAATCGCTCCCGCCTGCATAGCTCTGTCAATCAAGACGAGCAGACGCAGTGTAAGATAGTCGAGTCCGAGAGTAGGGAAACCGCCTTCGTCCACGCCTGTGCCCTTTATTATACCGGCGTCATACAGTTTCTGTACCGATTCACGAGCCCACTCCGGCATATTATCATCGATATAGTTATATATCATTGGATTGGCGAGCGACTCAACAACGCTTGTCAAGTACTCGACCTGCTCTTTAAGTTTATTTAATTCCTCCATATCAATCTCCTCATCATCAGTTTCCGTACTTTCAAGCTCCGGCAGATTAAACTGCTCAAGCTCTAACGTGTACCACAAATCACCGTCTGTTTTTGTTGTGTACTGGAAATTTTTTACCGCAACGACCATATTTATCGGAGTGTCGGTAATGATCAGACGAATCGGCAGCTTTTGCAAAATCCATGTATCTATTTTATATACATAGTCCTGACCTTTCATGGATGTATCCCTAAGATA
>CANPWW010000091.1 GCA_947585115.1 uncultured Monoglobus sp. | reverse complement strand
GAGATCACGGCGGGCTCCTGCTCCTCATCGTCCTTGATCGAGACGGTGAGGCCCTTCCTGTCGCTTATCACGGCGCTCTCGGTTATGGGGAAAAGAGCCGCCATGAACATTCTGTCGCCGTCGCCGCTCATGTTGTCGTTCGGGATAATTTCTATGTACTTTTCGCTCTCGCCCTCGGCAAAATCGAGGGGGAGGTACGCGCTCTCCATCTCAAGCGAAAGCGCGGACAGCATGTCGTCGGCGAGCTGCTCCACGCTTCCTCCGCCGTCCATCGGCTCCTTGTCGGACTCAAGGCCCGTCGCCAGGCTCTTGGCAGCCTTGAGGCTCACTGCCGCGGCCTCTGTTCCGTCGTCTTCCGGCTCGGCCGGCTCCTCATTCGGATCATCGGCCGCTTCGGGCGCTTCCGAGACATCGGGCGTTTCGCCAGCGGCCGCGGCCACTGCTCCCTGAGGCTCGGCCGATGCCTCGGCGTCTGTATCGCTCAACGCGTCGCCCAAATAGTTTCCGAGCTTTTTGGCGTCCTCGGTATAAAGCTCGTTCGCCGTTTCCTCGTCGAGGTTCTCGCCGTCCACCAAAGTGTCGGTGTCGTTCCGCTCCTCGATCGAGTCGGAGTTTTCTATGATCTCCTCGAGCAGCGACTTGCTTTTCCGCGCGTTTTTAACGCCCTCCGAAAAAGCGCCGCCGTCGCGCAGTCTGATCTTGTAGTCGCTGCCGTATCTCGCGGTGATGTCCGTCATGTTAAGGCGCATCGAGGCCTCGGGCAGGTCACCTCCGCCTCTCGCTACCTTAAAGATATAGGACGCGTTCGCGTTCTCGTCGATCTCGGCGTTTGAGACCGACACGTAAAAAGCGCCGCTTGAAATAATTTCATCCGCCACATCGTCCTCGGACAGATAGATCGGGTCGCCCGCGGCGAACACCGGGATCTGAAGCGAGCAAACGAGCATAGCGAAAACAAGTGCCGCGCTTAAAATGCTTTTGAATTTCCGTTTGATGCTGATCTTCATATGTCTTTGCCTCCTAAATATATAAATTAAAACATATTTTTCCTATAATATTTATCTATAATTATATCACAAATTTTCAAGGATTTCACCACTTCAAAGGTGTCGTTCACGCACTCAAACATGACTTTTACGACCACCTTCGGCTCCGCGCACCACAAATCGTGAATTATGCAAACAATTAATAGTTTGACAGTTAATATTAATATCATCCGAATCGCCTATTTAACTAAATATTTATAATCACGGCTGCGGTTGCGCCTTTTTAAAATTAATTCAAAAAATTTTCAAAAAAGGCTTGACAAACATCTCTACCTGATGTAGAATATATTTATCTACACAGTGTAGAAATATAGGAGGCGTAGAAAATTATGAAGATTTCGGAATCTGAAATGGAGATCATGAAAATTATCTGGGACAAGGGTGAGACGGTGACGACCGCCTACATCCTCGACAGTCTCAAAACGGAATGGAAACACACCACGGTGCTTACGTTTTTAAAGCGGCTGACCGACAAGGGCGTGCTGAAATGCGAGAGGCGCGGCAAGACCAACTTTTATTCGCCGCTGATCACCGAGAGCGAGTACAAAAACGCGCAGACGCGGGAATTTATGACAGAGCTCCACTCGGGCTCGGTCAAGAATTTCCTGACCGCGCTGTACGGAGAAAAACGACCCACAAAAGACGAGCTTGACGAGATAAAAGAGTGGTTCGAGGGGGTGTAGCTTATGGCTGTTTTGCTTCACAATATTCTGATATGCACTGTCAGCGGAAGCATCATGTTCGGTCTTGGCACTCTGCTTAATTTAAGGTTCAGCAAGCGCAGCATGTCGCGGTGGTACTACGGGATAATTATTTTATCTCTCATCATGCTGCTGGTGCCGCTGGAGTTCGGCGGCTCGCTGCCGAAGCTCATTAACGTCAGCCTGCCCGCGGAGACCGCCGCCGCGCCCGCTCCGATAAGCGGAACCGCGGGAGGCGCGGCAAGATCGGGCCCTTCGCTTATCCAAATTATATTTACGGTCTGGATGGTCGCGGCCTCGGCGCTGGCGGTTCGGAACATCGTGCTTTATATCAGGGCAAGCCGAACCATCAAGCGCATCTCGCGGCCCTGCGATAACGCGGAGGCGCTGAAAATATGCGAAATGCTGCGGAAGGAACTCAAGGTCCGCAGACGCGTTCGGGCCATGGTGAGCGCCGAAACGGCCTCTCCTCTGCTTTTCGGGATAATCAGGCCCCGGATAATAATCCCCGACCGCGGCTTTGACGCCGAGAGCCTGAGGCTGATATTCGCCCACGAGCTGACCCACCTCAAGCACCGCGACCTTTTGGTAAAGCTGCTGGGGATAGCGGCGGGCTGCGTGCATTGGTTCAATCCGCTGATATATCCGCTGCGCAGATCGCTGAACACGGTGTGCGAGCTGTGCTGCGACGAGTCGGTGCTGAAAAAACTCAGGCTTGCCGACAACAAGGATTACGGCAGGCTGATAATCTCGGTTGTCGAGGACGGCGGCGCGGGCTACGCGGCCTACTCCACCTCTATGGCGTCGGCCAAGAACAGCATGAAAAAGCGGCTGTCGCGCATTGCGCGCTTTAAGGAGATAACGGGCGCGCTCAAAATGATAAGCGTTCTGACCGCCGCGGCTCTGGCGGTGTGCAGCATGACGGCGTTCGGCTTCACGCGGGCCGCGGAAGTCGTGCCCGAGGAGATCTCGTCGGTGTTCAGGCCGCACGGCGACACGGTCGTCAGCAAATTTTCGGCGGCTGTGCGCGAAACGCCCGCTCCGACCCCGACAGAAACGGCGGCGCCCGAACTCACCGCGGGCGAAACGGCGAACGAGGCACAGACCCCAAGCGGGCCCGAATACGCGGCGAACGACGAGCCTGTTTATGATTTGACGGACGAGAGCGCGGAGACTATATCCGAAGAAATTACAGAACCGCAATATGACGAGCCGGAGCAGGAGCCTAAGTATACCGAGCCCGTTCCGGTGCACGAGACCGAGGCGCAGACCGTTGTCGCTCCGGCGGTCATCACTCCGCCGCCTATGCCCACCGAGGCGCCCGAAACGGCCGAGACCGTTAAAGTGCCGGGCGTTTCGTCATACGTGATAAACCTTGAGTATGACGATTCGGGCAAAGCCTCGTCGCCGGTCTTAGAGGCGGTAAGCACGACCAAGCTGAACTTTAATCTGACAAACATGATAAGCGGAGTTGAGATCTACGCATGCGGAAAAAACGGCGAAAACGCGCGTAAGGTTTACGAAAGCGCGGACGGCTCCATAACGTCGTTCACGCTGCCCGTGACCGAGGGCGAGTGCTGTTTCGCGGTGTTCACCAACCACGACCGCACCCCCGCCCCGACAAACACCTTGATCATCAATTGATCCGCAGGACGAGGCGGAGAAATAGGCTCCCCCTCGGGGGAGCTGTCGGGCAACGCCCGACTGAGGGGGGAAGCCTAGTCCCTAGATCCTATTCTCTAGTCTCTACGTTTTCTAATCACTACGTTGGAAGGATTATATATGAAAATTAAAATATTAAAAAAATTATGCGCCGCAATTCTTGCGGCGGCGGCCGCGCTTGCCTCAATGACGGCGGCGGCCGAAACGGTCACGCTGCCCGCGAAGTCGGTGTACGTCGTGACATGCGCCGAGGACGGCGCGACGCCGATACTTGAAATGAGCGAAACCAAAAGTCTTTCGCTCACATCGGTAAATCTTATAAGCTCGCTGCAAATTTTCAGATGCGGAAAAAGCGGAGAAAATCCCGAACCCGTCTATGAAAGCGGCGGCGATATCCGCGGCTCGTTCAAGCTGAGCGTCAGGCGCGGCGAATGTTATTACTTTAAGATAGGCTGCATCGACGGCAGCGAACATGAAAAACTTATCATAAAATAGGAGGACGGATATTATGGAAAAACTTAAAAAATTACTATCGGCGGTTTTGGCCGCGGCGGTGGCATTGACCGCGGTTTCGGCTCTCACGGTCTCGGCGGAGGGAAACATTACCGGCGCGCGGCTCAGGGAACTGGCGGAGAGCGACACTCTTGACAAAAACCCGTACGCGGCCGAGGTTTTGGAACAGACCTGCGCGGCACACGGCGCCGACGCGCTCGAACCGAGCGGCAGGATCGGCGACATTATCGACCCGAAAAAGGCCTTTGCCGCTTACGGCGACGCGTTTGATATTACCAAGTTTTTTGAAACTGACAACGGCGGCTCGAAAAATTTTGACGAGGCGATCGCGGCGCAGCGGTTTTCATTCATCGGCAATACATCCGATATTTCAACGGAATACTACGCCCGAACCGAGCCGACCGTAAACGCGGACGGCGCCAAATCAAACGCTGTCAGCATTTTTGTAAACACTCTTAACGGAAAACTCTACACTAACCTTAACGCAAACCAATCAATATTTATTGACGACGAGAAATACGAAAAAGCAGCCGAGCTGATCAACAGCGGCAATATCGGAACGCCGATCAAGGCCTATATATTTAACTCAAGCCATACGCTGGGCGTTGAGACCGACACGGGATGCTATATTATTCCGTTCATGAAATATGATGATCGTTACGCGTCTTATCTTGGAAACGACAGCGGCATAATAGAAACCGACCGGGTTTACACAGTTGATGAATATAACGCCCGAAAAATCGGCGCGGCCGATAACGAGGCAAAGGCCCGCGCGCTTTTGACGCAGAAAATACACGAGGCTGTGCCCGATATAAAAACCGCAGATGAGCTTGACGCCATTCTTGAAAACAACAAAACGAACGGCATTGACAGCTTTTCAAAGTACATAGGCACCGAGCCGCGGTACTCCGACATAACGGCAGGTCAGGCGGCGGTCACGAACCAAATGAGCGACCTCGGTGTTATCACAGGTGAAAACGGTTTATTCAGGCCCGACGACAATGTTACGCGCGCGGAGACCGCGGCCATGCTTTGCAGGCTGTTTGAGATCGAGCCATACGAGACAGACGACTTTCCCGACGTACCCTCATCTCATTGGGCCGCTGGCTATATCGGAGCCTTGGCAAACGAGGGCGTCATCAACGGATTTGAGGACGGGACCTTCCGCCCGAATGACAGCGTGACTTATGAACAGGCGGTCAAGATGACCGAAAACCTGCTGGGCTTAACCTTTGAAAGCGACATATGGATGTACGGCGAATATCCCGTGGGAAATTTAATTGCCGCCTCTCAGCTCGGACTGACCGACGACCTCGGCAGCTTCGACTCGGGAAGCGCCGCGTCAAGAATAGACATGGCCTGTATCCTGAGCCGCACTTTGGATTCGGACATAATAACCAATTGCTGTTATCTGGACGAGCTCAACAACGAGATCGGGTTTTATTCCTTAAACGACATCAGCCTGAGCAGTCTCAAAAACGGCGGAGAACTGACGGGCAAATGGCAGAGAAGCGATGAGGAAAAACAAAAATACGCCGACGAGACCGGGAAAGAATATATCGAAAAATGCGGCGGCGTGATCGACGAATGGAACGAAAAAACCGGCGGCGCCATGGACAAGGAGATAACCCTCAGAAAAAACTGCACCCTCAAAAACGCCAACCCCGTCCCGAGGATAACAACGTAGGGCCTAGGGAATAGAGACTAGGACCTAGGCCCCACCTCCGTCAGGCTTACGCCTGACACCTCCTCCCGGGAGGAGGCATTAATTTGGCGCCCCCTCGAGGGGAGCTGTCGGGCAAAGCCCGACTGAGGGAGGGAGGCCTAGTATCTAGGTCCTATTTCCTAGTCTCTACGTTAGCACCTCCTCCCCGGAGGAGGCAAAACGGGCGGATAATATCCGCCCCTACGGGCGCTAGTGATATATCGTATCGCCGCGAACGCACGAACTCCGCCAAACCCGTAGGGGCGGCAATCTGCCGCCCGTTCTATTCGCTATTCGCTAATTTCTAATCACTATGTTGGAGGAATGATATATATGAAAAAACTGAAAAAATTATTATCTGCAGCACTTGCCGCGGCGGTGGCATTGACCGCGGTTT
>CANPWW010000090.1 GCA_947585115.1 uncultured Monoglobus sp. | reverse complement strand
TTCCGGTTTCCAGATTGTTGAAATCCCAAGTCTCTCCCTCCATCGGAACCGGAGTCGCGGTCGGCGCGGGTGTCGCGAGAGGCTCCGGAGTTATAACCGGTCCGCCGTCTCCCTCAATATCGGCTCTCATCTGGAAAGAAACTCCGTAGAATTCCGCCTTTGAGCCCTCGACATATATATAATATGTGTGTCCCGCGTAGAGGTCCGCGCTTGTGGACGTGTACTCGCTGGTTCCCATATCATCTCCTTCAAGCGGCTCGTTTTCGTTGCTGTATGAGGCGATCGGCTTGTCGCCCATGCCGGGTTCGTTTATCTTGAAGGTCTTTGCCTTTCCCTGAAGGTTGAGACCGCCTATCTTATAATAAACCGTCACTCTTCCGTTCGCGTTGGGAACAAACGTCATAGAGGCGCCAGTGGCTCCGCTCTGGCCGGGATTTGTTGTGCCCTGTATGCGGCCCGTGAAGTATACCGAGTCGATATCCTTGCTTGCGGTCCTGAACGCCATGTCCTCGTTGACCGTCAGGCCCTCCATCAAAGTGTCGCCCTTTTTGACCTCATTTGACGCCTTCCACATCTTGGCGGGAGCTTCCTTTCCGAACTCGATGCCGAGGAATCGGCCCTTTGAGCCCGCCACATAAACATAGTAGGTCTTTCCTCCTTCGACAGCCGCCGTGAGCATCTCGTTGCCGCCCGTTCCGGTGACTGAGGCCAGATTATTTTCTTCCTGCTTTGCCGCTCCTTCTTCCATAATATAAGCCGTCTTAGGATTTTCTCCGCCCAGCTTTTCGATATAGGCCGTCAGGAATCCGCTGCTCTCGGGAACAAATTTAAACGCTGTGCCCGTCGCTTTTCCGTCGGCCCAGCCGCCGTTTTCCGTGCCGCTGACAAAATATCCGAACGACTTCTCGCCGACCGCAGCCGACGTCGAGCCGCTGCTTGTTATGTCAAACAGCGCCGTCAGTCCGTCCACGGGCTCATAGCCCGCCTTCTTGTCCGCGTCTCCCGACGAGGCGGTCCACACGGTAGATGTGGACTTTACCGTGACGTTAAAATATTTCTTCATGGTATACTCGCCCGACGTTATCTCAGCCAGCAGCGATACGACCTCGTCCTCATCCTCGGGACGGTTGACCGCGGTGACCTTGTTGTTTTCGATAACTATCGCTTCCGACGCGCTTGACCATGTTATGGGGCAGCCGTTGACGCTTCCCGACAAAGGCAGGGTCAGCTGATCCGCCGTCTTTATCGTGTCCGCCGAAAGGGTGATAGCTTTCGCGTCAGCCAAAGCTTTTTGATAATCCTCGCCCAGATCGCCGAGCGGGATCGTGGGGGTAACCACGCCCTCGGGGAACGCGTCGACTGTCAGGTCATTGATATAATACTCAATATTGGTGTAGCCTTCGCCCAGGTAGTCCTCTTTGCTGTCATTTTTTCCCACATTAAGGCCTCTTTCGGTCTCCCAAGCGTCATCCATTCCGTCGCTGTCGCTGTCGACTATCTCCTGCTTGATCTCTTCCTTGGGATAGAACTGGTCATAGTCCATATACTGTATTCCGTACTTGCTGATTGCGCTCTTTACCGCGCTGTCCGAAACGGTGTCAAACGGTCTGGCTCCGGTCAGCGAGCCTGTGCCGGTGTATGTCTCATAGAGCACTCTGGCGTCTATCAGCGGTCTTGTGGTATCCTTTGTGTAGTCATAGCCCGCAGCGGTGTTGTCCGAAGGGTGAACGCCCGCGCCCGAGTATCTTACAACTTTTTTGTAGCCCTCCTCGGCGGTGTCCAGATTGCTGAGCGTGGTGGCGTCCTCGCCGTTTACCGCGGGAACCTTAAAGGGTTCGTTTACGCGGTAGGTGCTCGCGGCAAAGCCGCCGACTCCGTTCCAGTTGTCGCTTTCTATCGATTGGTTGCAGATGCTGTCATCCTTCTTTCTGATCGTGTTGCCGTTTATATAGAATCTGTAATTCTCTCTGCTGGAACCGCTGGAATTGTTCAAAAACCTGTCGCCGCCTCTGGTCGACGGGCCTTCCTTGAGATAGTTGTTCACATAGTTGATGTGACCCAAGGTTCCGTACGCCGTCTGATAGCCCCAGTCGTATATTACGTTGTTGGTGAAGTCCATAGGCTCGCTGCCCTTTTCAACCTTGCCACGGAAATTTCTCGACAGGCTGTGGCAGAGCAGGTTGTGGTGCCACGAGTTCTGGCCCTTGCCGAACATAGCGCCGAATCCGTGGGCGCCCTTTGAGTGATAAGAAACGCAGTTCGAGGGACCGACTATCGTGTACTGCACCGTCTGGTTCATGTTGGTCGAGTACAGGCCGAACTGCTCGTCGTTGGCGAATCCCAGCGAGCAGTGGTCTATGATCGAGTTAGAGCCCTTGTTTCCGCCCCAGGCGTCATAGTCGCCCGAGCCCGAGCCCTTTTCGCCGGGACGCGAGCTTATGAATCTTACTATGATATTGTCGCCGCCCATGCCGATCTTGCCGTTTCTGAGCACGATTCCCTTTCCGCCCGGCGCGGTCTGGCCCGCGATCGTGACGTTGCCCTTTACAACAACATCGCCTTTGGTCAGATTTATCGTTCCGCCGACCGCGAACACGACAATGCTGTTTGAGTGGCTGACCGCCTCGCGGAACGTGCCGACGCTGCCGTCGTCGGTAAGCTTTGTGACGATACGCACCGTGCCGCCTCTGCCGCCCGTGGAATATTTACCCGCGCCCTCGGCTCCGGGAAACGCCGGAAGCAGCGAGGCGTCGGCCGCGGAAACCGTGGCCGCGGGAACGGCTATGCTGCCGATAATTACCGCCGCGGAAAGCAATATATTCATCAGTCTCTTTTTAAATCTCATAAAATCACTCGCTTTCAGAAAAAATATACAATAATTATACAACATTTTTTAGGATTTTCCAATAATATGAGAATTGCAAGGCAAATTTTCCGTGCTTTTTGGCAATATAGCGTTATTCAGACTTGTTTTTTATCCGACAAAACCGCCTCCGCGCGGCGCGTTTCGGAAATTTTGCCATATTTTTGTTTGACTTTTTTATAAAAAGGTGTTATAATCTTTCCGATATTTTAAAGTGGGTATTTATGTGCGTTATCCGCGAATATATATTGGAGAGAAACATATGGTATTTTCAAGCTTGTTGTTTATGTGCATATTTCTGCCGGTCGTGCTTCTGTTCTATTTCTGGAACGGAAACGTGACCTACAGGAACGTGGTGCTCGTTATCGCGTCGCTGATATTTTACGCCTGGGGCGAGCCCGTTTGGGTCGTTCTGCTTATTCTCAGCGCGGCGGTGGCCTATCTCTGCGGTCTTGCCATAAACAAATATTTCGGCAGATGGCAGGCGAGGCTGGCGCTTATCCTGGCGCTGGTTATCAACCTCGGCCAGCTGGCGGTGTTCAAATACACGGGCTGGATCGTGGACTGCGTGAACTCGGTCTTTCATCTGAGCATCCCGTTTTATAACTTTTCGCTGCCTCTGGGCATCTCGTTCTACACTTTCCAGACTCTCTCGTACTGCATAGACATGTACAGAGGCGAGGTCAAGGTCCAGAGGAACCCGATAAACTTTTTGTGCTATGTCTCGATGTTCCCCCAGCTGGTGGCGGGACCCATCGTGCGCTATATCGACATCGAAAAACAGATCAACGACCGAAAAGTCACGCTCAAGGGCTTTGAGTACGGTATACTCCGCTTCACTCAGGGCATGATAAAAAAAGTGGTCCTCGCCAACGGCACGGGCGCGATAGTCTCGACGCTGCTGAGCGGGAACATGCTCGAGTCGTCGGTGCTTTCGGCGTGGGTCGGCATAATCGCCTACACCTTCCAGATATACTTTGACTTTTCGGGATATTCCGACATGGCGATCGGCATGGGCCGCATGTTCGGATTCAACTTCCTTGAGAACTTCAACTATCCGTACATTTCGAAAAACGTCACCGATTTCTGGCGGCGCTGGCACATGTCGCTGAGCACGTTCTTCCGCGACTACGTGTATATCCCGCTGGGCGGCAACCGAAAGCACCAGATATTCAACATCATGTTCGTGTGGATGCTGACCGGACTGTGGCACGGCGCCAGCTGGAACTTTGTGCTGTGGGGCCTTTACTACGGCATTCTGCTGGTCATTGAGAAAAAGGCGTTCAAGGGCAAGCTGATGCGGCTGCCCGCGTTCTTCGCCCATCTTTACACGATAATCGTGTTCGTGCTGGGCTGGGCGCTGTTCTACTACACCGACTTCGGCTCCCTGCGCGACTGGTTTATCTGCGCCTTCGGCGGCACCGGAAAGCTGTACGACTACCACGGCTTCACCACGCTCATGTCCAACCTGTGGCTGCTGATCGCCTGCGGCGTTATCTCGACGCCGATCATCAAAAAACTCGGCCTGTGGTTTGCGGACAAGCTTAAGGCAGTGAATATTATAGTGACGCCGATTTTGGTGTTCGCGCTGCTGGCGTTCTGCTTCGTGCTGCTGGTGGGCGAGACATACAACCCGTTCCTGTATTTCAGGTTCTGATACCGAAACTTGAGAATTTTTACGAGAGGATAATATAAATGCAAACTGCGAGAAGAATTTTAACGGTCATAGCCTTTGTGCTGTTTTTGGTCGCCGGCTTTGTGACGGTGGTCATCCTGCCGCGCGACGAGGCCGCCTCACAGAAAGAAAACCGCGCTCTGGCGGATTTTCCGAACGTGAGCCTTGAGAGCGTGAGCTCGGGAAAGTTCGCGTCCGACTTTGAGACCTACCTTTCCGACAACGTGGGCTATCGCAGCGCCTTCACGGATTTCTCGTCGGGCTACAAAAACAAGAAGGGCATAAACGCTTTCGGCAAGATCGTTGAGAGCAACGCCGACATGGGCACCGGCGAGGGCGGCGTTGGACGGCTGCTGGTCACCGACGACCGCGTTATGGAGATATACAAGGCCGACAAGCAGGCCCAGGACGAGTATATAGACATGGTGGATTTTTACGCCAAAAAGCTGCCCGAGAGCATCAAAATGTACTCGATGATAATACCGACCCAGATAGACTTCATGCCGTTTTACAACACGGTGGGCGACAGCGAGAAGGCGGCTATCGACTATCTTTACGACAACTTCAACGACCGCATTAAAAATATAAACGTGTACGACAGCTTAAAGGCCCATTTCGAGCAGGGCGAATATGTATATTTCCGCACCGACCATCACTGGACGCAGCTGGGCGCGTACTACGCCTACCACAAAATGGCTGAGGCGATGGGCTTCATGCCTCTTTATATCAACGAGTTTGAGAAGGGCGAGGTCAAGGACTTCACGGGCTACCTATACAGTCAGGCCGAGGCGCCGTATCTCTACGACCACCGCGACACGATCGAGTATTACAAAAACGCCCTCAACGACATACCGTTTGACTGCATGACGTACAGCTATATCCCCGGTCAGGCCTTCCCCTACACCGGAAAGATGTTCGACACGAGCCGCGGCGCGTCATACACCATGTTTTTGGGCGGCGACCAGCCGTATATCGAGATAAACACAAACGGCGCGACCAAGAAAACGCTGCTCATGCTCAAGGACTCGTACTCCAACGCGCTGATTCCGTGGCTGGCCAGCTCCTACAGCAAGATAATCGTGATAGACGCAAGGACGTTCGACCAGACCATAACAAAGATCCTGAACACCACGCCGATCGACGACTTCCTTATAACCAACTATATCCTCGGCACCAACTTCCGCGACTACATCAAAATGTGCAGAGACATATACTAACGTAGTGATTAGCGATTAGTGAATAGCGAATAGGGTCCCCCTCAGTCGGGCAAAGCCCGACAGCTCCCCCAAGGGGGCGCCTAATTAACGCCTCCTCCCGGGAGGATGTGGATTTTCGCCAAAGGCGAAAAGACGGAGGTGGGAACGTAGGGACAAGGAAATAGAAACTAGCGACTACGCGGAAATACACCGGCGCATCCCGTTTCGGCATCCCCGCGAACGTTCGAAGTTTCTAATCACTATTCGCTAATTACTAATCACTATGTTCGTAGGGGCGGATATTATCCGCCCGCTTGCCTCCTCCCGGGAGGAGGTGGATTTTCGCCAAAGGCGAAAAGACGGAGGTGGGAACGTA
>CANPWW010000089.1 GCA_947585115.1 uncultured Monoglobus sp. | reverse complement strand
CAAGATTTTTGACGAAAACTTTCTGATGGCGATTGCCACGCTGGGAGCGTTCGCGATACGCGAATATCCCGAGGCGGTCGGCGTTATGCTGTTTTTCAGGATAGGAGAGCTGTTCGAGGATATCGCGGTCAAGCGCAGCCGCGGCAAGATAATGGAGGCCGCAGACATGCGCCCCGACACGGTGAATCTGATAAGCGGCGATTATGTTAAAACAGTTCCCGCAGAATCAGCCGCGATAGGCGACATAATACTTGTGCGCCCCGGCGACAGGATTCCGCTGGACGGAACGATAGTCGAGGGCGAGACGGGTATCGACACCTCGGCGGTGACAGGAGAGCCGCTGCCCGTGAGGGCGGCCGCGGGAGACAAGGTAATATCGGGCTGCGTCAACACAACAGGCGCTATAAAGGTCAGGGTGGACAGTGAGCTTAGGGATTCGATGGTGTCGCGGATTCTCGAATCGGTCGAGAGCGCGGCCGAGAGCAAGCCGAAAATCGACGCCTTCATCACGAGATTCGCCGCGATATACACGCCTATCGTTGTGGCGGTCGCGCTTGTAACGGCGTTTGTTATCCCGCTTGTGACGAGGCAGGAATTCTATCCGTGGATATACACCGCGCTGACCTTTCTGGTAATGAGCTGTCCCTGCGCGCTGGTTCTCAGCGTGCCTCTGGCGTTTTTCTGCGGCATAGGCCGAGCGTCAAAATCGGGCATATTGTTTAAGGGCGGCATAGTCATGGAGCAGCTGGCGAACATTAAAGCCGTTGTCATGGACAAAACGGGAACGGTCACCGAAGGCAGATTCGCGGTGCGCGATATAGAGGGAACGCTTGACGAAAAGACGATCCTGGCGCTCGCGGCCTCGGCCGAACTTGATTCCACACACCCGATAGGGATAAGCATAGTTTCCGAGGCGAGGGGGCGGGGGATCAAGCCGAGCCGTCTCGAAACGGTGCAGGAAATTTCGGGCAAAGGCATAAAGGCGGTTATAGACGGTGTTGTGACCTTAGTCGGCAGCGATAAGCTCCTTTCCGAAAACGGTGTTGAGTGCGCCTCGGCCACCGCAAATACCGGCACAACGGTTTATATTGCCAAGGGCGGCAAATATGTCGGCCGCGTAACGGTCGCCGACGCGGTGAAACCGGGAGCTGCTGAGGCGGTCGCGGAGCTGAGCCGCGGCGGAATAAGAACCGCCATGCTTACGGGAGACGCCGAATCGGCCGCCGAGGCGGTCGCGAACCGGACGGGTATCGAAAAGGCCTACGCCGGGCTTTTGCCAACCGATAAGCTCGACAAGCTGCGCGAGATACGCGCCGAGAGCGGCAGCGTCATGTTCGTGGGCGACGGCATAAACGACGCGCCCGTCCTGGCCGGAGCGGACGTGGGAGCCGCGATGGGAAGCGGAGCCGACGCGGCCATTGAGGCCGCCGACGTGGTGTTCATGGGTTCAAATCCCGAGGCGGTGCCCGAGTCGATTGCGATATCAAAAAGCACCGCCCGCATAGCAAAAGAGAATGTGGTGTTCGCGTTGGCGATAAAGATAGCGGTCATGATACTTGGCATCACGGGCATCTACTCAAACATGTGGCTGGCGGTATTCGCCGACACCGGAGTAGCCATGCTATGTATACTGAATTCCGTCAGAATGCTGTTTAAAAAATAAACGTAGGAACCAGAAAATAGGGACTAGCAACTAGGACGGGCGAATTATATTAGGCTCGCCCCTTGGGGAGAGCTGTCGGCGGAGCCGACTGAGAGGGGTTCCTAGTTACTAATCCCTAGTTCCTATGTTAACCCCTCTCCGTCTTTCCGCCGCTGGCGGAAATCCACCTCTAAGGAAGCGCTTGGTGAAAATCGCAAGCGATTTTCAAAGGTCGCTTTGAACCCGCAAGCAAGCTTGCTGATTATCCCCAAGCGGCGAGGCAGAAGGGCGGCTGAATGTGGTCGTCCGGTCCTACGAACGTAGCGATTAGTAAATATTGAAAATAAAAAAACAGCGTCACGTGCTAACCCGTGACGCTTCGTTTTTTTAGAATCAGTCTTTCATTGCCGTTACCGTGTCGAATGTGTCTGTTACATCATTGTCGGGAGCCTTTGTGAGAAGGCTTACCACGATGATCGCAACCAGACCCGTGATGAACGCGGGGAGCAGCTCGTAGATGGCGAACAGTCCGCCGAGCTTTGCGATGCCGTATTTCCAGATGAATACCATCGCGCCGCCCGCGATCATGCCTGCCAGAGCGCCCCATTTGTTTGTTCTCTTCCAGAACAGGGCCGCCAGCATAACCGGGCCGAACGAGGCTCCGAAGCCCGCCCACGCGAATGAAACGATTCCGAATACCGAGCTGTCGGGGTCTCTCGCCAGGATCGCCGCCACGATAGCTATCGCCACAAGCGTGAATCTCGCAATTACCATTGTGGTTTCCTCGGTCATCTTGGGGAACAGCTTTTCCTTAACGATGTTCTGAGAAACCGAGGAGGAAGCCGCCAGCAGCTGAGAGTCCGCGGTGGACATTGTGGCCGCCAGGATTCCCGCGAGGATAACGCCCGCAATCAGCGCGGGAATGATTCCGAATCCGCTCAGGAGCTTTGATATCTCGATGATAACGCGCTCGGAATCGGCCAGGGGAGCTATAACGTTGTTAGTAACAAGGCCCATGCCGATTATACCGATAAACACCGCAACCGCGAGGGATATAACCACCCAGATCGAAGCCACGCGTCTTGAAAGCTTGAGCTTTTTCGCGTCGCCGATAGCCATAAATCTGAGCAGGATGTGGGGCATTCCGAAGTATCCGAGGCCCCAGGCCAGCATCGAGCAGCTGCGGAACCAGCCGTATACCTCGGAGCTGTTCGTATCGGGATTATAAATGTTTCTCAGGCTCAGATATCCGGGCAGGGTTTTGGCGTTTTCGATGACCTGACCTAAACCTCCCGCCTGAACGGTTCCGAATATCAGAACGACGATAAGCGCGATAGACATAATGATCGCCTGCAAAAAGTCGCTGGTGCTGGCCGCCAAAAATCCTCCCAGCATGGTGTAGATTATGATAACGGCTGCGCACACGATCATCGCGCCAACATAGCTCACGCCGAACAGCGAGTTGAACAGCTTGCCGCAGGCAGCGAAGCCCGAGGCCGTGTAGGGCACGAAGAAAATTATGATAACTATGGCGGCTATAACGCTGAGCATTCTTGACTTATCCTTGAATCTCTCCGAGAAGAACGCCGGGATCGTCGCGGCTCCGATATAGCTGGAGTAGTTCCTCAGTTTTTTAGCCACGATGAGCCAGTTTAAGTATGTACCGATAATAAGTCCGATGGCCGTCCACGACGCGTCCGCGAAACCCGTGAGGTACGCCAGTCCGGGCACGCCCATCAGCAGATAGCTGCTCATGTCCGAGGCCTCGGCGCTCATCGCCGTGACAAACGGACCGAGCTTTCTGCCGCCGAGATAGAAGTCGTCGGCCGTCTTGTTCCGTCTTGAAAACCATACTCCGATACCGAGAACGATTATCATGTAAAGGACTATGGAAATCATAATGCAGATATTTTGTTGTGTCATTTTTAACCTCCTGTTTTAATCACTTTTTATATTAAAGCATAACATGTTGCCGCAATATAAAAATCTTACATAATCAATATTGTTAACGCTATAACAAAGGCGCCCCGAAACAGAGGCGCCTTTGCCGTATTAGTCTGATGTGTAGGGCATAAGAGCAATTTGACGCGCTCTCTTTATAGCGACAGTCAGCTGTCTCTGATGCTTGGCGCAGCAGCCGCTGATTCTTCTGGGGAGTATCTTGGCGCGCTCCGTCACATATCTTCTGAGCTTGGCCACATCCTTATAGTCGATATGGTCAACCTTATCAACACAGAACGAGCAGACTTTTCTCTTGGGACGTCTGCGGGGTCTGTCGTTTCTTCTTTCTTCAGCCATTGTAAATTCTCCTTAAATTAAATTTTAAACAAATTTTTAGAACGGAAGGTCATCATCGACCTCGGATATCGGCAGGAACTCGTCATCGTCAAGATTGCTCGGCATGGTCGGCTGCGGAGCCGGCTGCGCGTACTGCTGCTGCGGAGCCTGATTGTACGAGGGAGCGTAGTTCTGCTGCGGCGAATAGCCCGCGTTCGCTTCTCTCGATTTTTTCGACTCTCCGAAGCTTACCTCGCTTGCGATGATCTCTGTTGTGTAGTTCTTGCGTCCGTCCTGACCTTCCCAGCTTCTTGTCGAGATACGACCGATAACGATTATCATCATGCCCTTTGTGAAGTATCTTCCGACAAAATCGGCCTGACTCTGCCACGCCACGCAGTTGATGAATTCCGTCTGTCTGTTCTCGCCGTAGCCGCTGTCAACGGCGACGGTGAAGTTGCATACCGATTTGCCCGAGCCCGTAGTGCGAACCTCGGGATCACGAGTGAGTCTTCCCATAATAATCGCTTTATTAATCATAATTAATCCTCCTCGCGTCTTACGACAATGCTTCTCATAACGCCGTCGGTGATCTTGTAAACACGCTCAAGCTCCTTGGGGAACTCGGGGTCGGATTTAAAGTTAACCAACACGTAGTAGCCTTCGTTCATGAAATTGATCGGATAGGCCAGCTTGCGCTTGCCCCATTCATCGACGCTCTCAATCTCGCCGTGTTTTTCGATCAATGACGTGAACTTGCCAAGCAGAGCCGCGGTTTCTTCCTCGGTCTGGGTTGCGTCCAGGACCATGATCGTCTCGTACTTGTTAATGTGTTCTGCCATTTTGTCACCTCCTTTTGGACTTTGACCCCCAAACTATGTTGGGAGTAAGGATTGTACATTTAAAGAATTTATACAACTTTAACATTATAAACCATTTTCAAAATCTTGTCAATAAAAAATTTTCCCGCTCATATGTAAATTAAAAAGACAAAAATGGTCGATAATTAGTAAATCTGCACAATTCGGACAGACTAATTTTATACAACAAATTTTCTTTTTGCCTTTGCAATCGGTCGCGTAATGTGATAGAATGTATAGACCTATTCGGGAGGTGCGCGAAATGAAAGAAAATAACGAAAATAACGGCGGCAAATACGTTATAACTCTCGGGCGGCAGTTCGGCTCGGGCGGCATGAAGATAGGAAAAATGCTTGCCGAGATCCTCGGTATCGGGTTTTACGACAAGGGTCTTATCGCCATGGCCGCCAAGCGCAGCGGACTTTCGGAGGACCTGTTTGAGGGCATAGACGAAAAGCACACCAACAGCCTGCTTTATTCTCTCGTCATGGGCATGCAGCACGACAGGCATGTGTACCACCGCTCGGGCGATATACTGAATTCCGACGCGGTTTTCAGGATACAGTCGCAGGTGATCGAGGAGCTCGCCGACAGCGAGACCTGCGTTATCGTCGGCCGCTGCTCAGACTATGTGCTGCGCGACCGCTCGAACGTGATAAACGTTTTTATCCACGCCGCGGACGATTATAAGCTTGAGCGCGTGATGGATATTTACAAGCTCAAAGAAAAAGAGGCGCTCGACAAGATCAAATCGACCAATAAAAAGCGCGCGAATTATTATAATTTCTACACCAACCGCAAGTGGGGCGACGTTTCGAATTACCATATCTCGATCGACAGCGCGGTCCTCGGCCCCGAGGGCAGCGCGAAGCTCCTGAGCGAATTCGTCAAGGCAAAAATAACATAGAGACTGGGAAATAGGATCTAGCGACTAGGACTCCCCTCAGTCGCTCCGCGACAGCTCCCCCCTCCTGAAGGAAGGGGAGCCTTATTTTGCCTCCTCCCGGGAGGAGGTGGATTTCCGCCAAAGGCGGAAAGACGGGGTCGTCCGCCCCTACGTCATTATGCGAAATATGGTCGTAGGGGACGACGACCTCGGCGTCACGTAGGGGCGGATATTATCCGCCCGCTTTGCCTTCTGCCGGTGTAGGGCGGCATGCGGGGCTTGCGGGCTTGAGGTTTCCGTCCCACAGAAACGCTTTCACAATATCTCCGTCGGAAATATTTAAACTCAGCGCGAGAACACTGCTGTCGCCTTTGCCCAAATTTACTATCTTAACATCCTTAAGTATTGAATTGTCTTTGCAGTCGTAGACCGCTACAATAAACAACGCGTTTTCCTCGCTGTTGTTCAGAATTTGCGCGGTGACGGTGTTTTGGTCCAAAGTCGGTTCGGAAAGATATATTATACCGTTCGGAATCGGCGTAGCCGTGGGTTCCGCAGTCGGCGCCGCGCTCGGTGTTACCGTAGGTGTAGCGGTTGGCGTAGGAGTAGGCGTTACCGTCGGCGTAGCAGTTGGCGTAGGCGTTGGTGTTGCTGTCGGTGTAGCTGTAGGCGTTACCGTCGGCGTAGCAGTTGGCGTAGGCGTTGGTGTTGCTGTCGGTGTAGCTGTAGGCGTTACCGTCGG
>CANPWW010000088.1 GCA_947585115.1 uncultured Monoglobus sp. | reverse complement strand
GACAACAGCGACACGAGCGCATGGTACTACACGGCAGTACAGGAGGCGACGAACTCGCACGACTATGAGAGAGCGGATGCGGCCTCGAATGAGACATGGACCGGAATAAAAGAGCCGCGCAACTGGGCGGAGCTTGAGAAAGAATGGTCCACGGCGGCCAGCGCCGGCGAGGAAGCCTCGGTATATGGCAGCAACTAGGGCCCGGAATATGGCTCACCTCCCCTACGTTCCCACCTCCGTCAGGCTTACGCCTGACACCTCCTCCCGGGAGGAGGCAGATTTGAAGGCGTCCTCGAGGTGAGAGGCAAAAATAGGCCCCCTCGGGGGGAACTGGCGCCGAAGGCGACTGAGGGGGGAGCTGTATATTGCGTTCCCACCTCCGTCTGCGGTAAGCCGCAGACACCTCCTCCCGGGAGGAGGCAAAATGGGCGGGAAATCAAAATCCGCGCACAGACAAAACAGAGCGTTTCCAAAATTTGGGGACGCTCTTTTGTCTTTTACCGAACAAAAAATTTTACAAAAATCATATTTACTTTTCAAACAAATTATGTTATAATAAACAAGTGTAAATAATTTGCCGCAAGGGGCGGCATAAAAAATAAAAGAGGAGAGTGTAAATATGAAAAAGAAGTTTGGAAAAATGCTGTGCATGGCGCTTGCCGTGATGATGGTTTTTACAATGTTCGCGGCGTTTTCCGTATCCGCCGCGGAAACTGAGTATTGGCAGGCCGTCGCTCTTAAGAAGGATACGCCTGTTCAAATGTTCAATGGTATAAATGTGATGCCGGTCGAGGATTTTTCGCTTAAGGGCGCAAAGGCGACGATTGACGGACATGCTTTTACCGATGCGATTGCCGGAAGCGGCAATGGCAAAGTTGATCAAGATCCGACGACCGGAGCTTTGACCGTATCCGGATGTGTGCTTAAAATCGAGACGCAGCGCTCTGGACATCTTGATTTCGGAGTTAAGCTTGATGACGGCAGAAAAATCAGGGCGGTGAATGCCAAAAATGTTTCCGAGTTTATCCTTGAAGAGGATAACAATTCCGGACAAAATAAAACCCAATTTTTTGGATTTGACATAGCTGCGGGAGAGACTTACTATTTCTGGGGTTCCAACACAAAGCCCTACATATACGGCGCGGCTTTTACCGAGATCAAATCCGTGTCCGCCAATACCGGAGAGACGGTGACAATTAAGGCGCAGCCCAATTCAAACGCTCTGCTTGGCAATGTGCGGCTGGACGACGACAGCATTGAGATCAAACAAAATCAGGGAATGACCGAGAGCAAATTCACAATGCCCGACAAGAGCGTTAAGGTTAATGTTGACTTTGTAAACATCGCAGTTGAGCAGGAAGTCGAAAAAATACCGTTTGACGAGATCAAGGGCGACAATGAATCCGAAGATAAGATATTTGATAATTTGAAGCTTTTTGACAGCTGGACGACATCGATCGGATACGCGGATGTGAAATGGACTTCTTCCGACGAGTCGGTCATCAGCATAAGCGGAGAGGTAAATGCCAAGGCAACGGAGACTAATGTGACGTTGACCGCGGTGCTTACTTTTCAGGACTATCCGAATATAACGCTCACAAGAACGTATGAGCTTACCGTCCCGGCTGACAATGATGACGCGGGAGCTGTAAATGACGCGAAGGAAGCACTGACTCTGGGTGACACTTCATCGGTAAAAAATAATCTGGAACTGCCGCTCAAAGGCAGAAGAAACACGATCATAACATGGACCAGCAGTGAGCCGAATATTGTGGCGGTCGACGGCACGGTAACGCCGGAAATCGGCGTTGACCACACTGTGACGCTTACGGCGACAATCTCGAGAGGCGCTGTTTCGGACACTAAAACTTTCGAGATTTTCGTTCCGGGCACATATCCAATATCGTTTGACCGAGCGGCTGTGTCAAACCCCGAGGGTGATGTTGTTATTACGCCTGCCGATGGTGATTATCTCAGCCATATCGTGTATACCGAGTCGATAAGCAACATTACGGGAAAAGAGACGATCGTCGCGACGGTTTACGACGGCGGAGCCGTGACCGCGGAAAAGACATTCAATATCAAGGAATACTGCGAGAAGCCCGAGTGTGAAAACGGAAGCCAGACGATAATTTATATCGAAAAGGACGCTCTGCCTGTAAAGGCGGACAGCAAAATTGAGTTAAAGGCGTACGATGATATTGATCAAAAAACCACCGAGCTTTCAAAGGAACCGTATGTTTATTCAAGCGGTATAGCGTCTGACCCAACCGTGTATGTGGCGGGTGATTCGACGGCCTGTACATATGCGGCGACAGGCAGCAAAAACCGTTTTCCGCAGACGGGCTGGGCTGCTGTGCTCGGCGACTATTTCACGGGAGCTAAAGTGGATGATAAGGCATTGAGCGGCAGAAGCTCTCTCAGTTTCACCGATGAAAGTAATTACAAAACCATAAAAAACAGCATAAAACCGGGCGATTATTTTATAGTTCAGTTCGGACACAATGATTCAAAAGCGAATGATGTTGATAATCCGCATCGCTTTACCGATCCCGCTGGGGACAGATTCACCGAGGGCTCGTTTAAGAAAAATCTGGTCGACAACTACATAAATGTTGCTCTTGACAAAGGAGCGTTCCCGATTCTTACTACGTCGATCAGAAGACGCGGGACCAACAATTCAAATCTGCTAACTTATGTAAACGCAACAAAGGAGCTTGGCAAAGAGCTCGGACTTCCTGTTGTGGATCTTTATGCCAAAACCAATGAATATGTTGAAAGGGTTGGCGCGGAGCAGGCGAAGGATATATATAACTACGTTAAACCGCACGACTCGAGATTTATGGATGTGCCGGGCATGGAATTTACAAAATCGCAATATTACGAGACAGGCGCATCTGATGACACGCATATCAACTACTTCGGCGCGCAGCTGATCTCGCAGTGGTTCTGCGACGAGCTGACAAGGCTCTGCCACCCATTGGCAACTAAGCGCAATCAGCACACGACCGCCGAGGCCGATGTTCCACCATATGCTGAGGCAACGGGCGCCGCTGCTTCGGCAGACGCCGAGATCATCGCGGCGGCCGAGGGAGCCGCACATTCGGTGATATATGAGTACGATGACACTCTGGGCTCGGTTGAGATAATAGTCGGCGGCGAGCCGCTGCCTTCGGATGAACCGAAACCGAGCGATGATCCGCTGCCCAAGTCTTATGAGATAATCGACGCGGCGTTTACCGATGCCGGAGTTAAGGTTGATTACACTGTAGGAGACGGCGAGGCGGTTATAGTTATCGCCACCTATGAGAATGAGGCGATAACCGCGGCGAGCATATTTGACGCCGACAAGAGTGGAAGTCAGACGCTTGAATACGCGAAGCCCGCGAGCGGCGAGACTAAAGTGTTTATTTGGGACAGCCGCGATAATGTCTCACCACTGTGCGAGCCGTATACGATTAAGTAAACAGAATCAAAGATCCGTTCCCGATCAAATCGGGAGCGGATTTTTTACGATGTTTTACGGCTCCCCATCGGGGGGAGCTGTCGGGCAAAGCCCGACTGAGGGGGGAGCCTAGTCCCTACGTTCCCACCTCCGTCAGGCTTACGCCTGCCACCTCCTCCCGGGAGGAGGCAGATTTGGAAGCGCCCTAGAGGTGAGAGGCAAAAATAGGCTCCCCATCGGGGGGCTGTCAGCGCAGCTGACTGAGGGGGAGAATCTATTCCCTATCACACTATGTTGACCGCGTATATTTTCAGCCATTCGTTTATCATGTACATGTAGGCCAGTATCTGCGGATAGTTCATCAGCTGGCCGTACCAGGGCTTGGTGAACATGGCGGCTTTTGTGTCGATCAGCTCTTTCAGCTTGTTATATTTCACGATCTCAAATATCGGCGATTCTCTGTCGCTCAAAATATTTAATACTTTGTTTTCCACGTTTTTTGTGTATACCGGATTGTGACTTTTGGGATAGGGGCTCTTTTTGCGGCTCACTATCTCGTCGGGCAGGATACCCTCAAACGCTTTGCGCAGCAGGCCTTTCTCCCTGCCCGCAAGACCTTTCATTTCCCAAGGTATATTATAGGCGTATTGAAGTATGCGGGTGTCGCAGAACGGAACGCGCACCTCAAGACCGCTGTACATCGAAGAGTGGTCCTTTCTTGAGAGCAGCGTCTGCATGAACCATTTGTAATTCAGCATGGTTATCTCTTTTATTCGGGCGTCGCCCGGAGTCTCAAGGCCGGTTTTGGGCGCCTCGTAGATCGTCTGCTTGTATCGTTCGTATACGTATTCCTCGGGGTCGAGCGCCATGATGCCGTCGCGCACAAGCTCCGTCTTGATTTTTGTGTTGCCGCTCCACGGGAAGTCGGCCTTTGCCAGCATCTCCTTGTTTGTGAACCACGGATATCCTCCGAAGATCTCGTCCGCGCACTCGCCGGACAGCACGACGGTGTGTGTCTTTTTGACCTCTCGGCAAAAAAGCAGCAGCGACGATTCCACATCGGCCATGCCCGGCAGGTCGCGCGCCAGCACCGAGTCTGAAAGCGCGTCGCCCACGTCGTCGTTATCAAGCACCACGTTTTTATGGTCTGAGCCTATAAACTCGCGCATAAGGTTTATGTAGTATCCGTCGCTGTTGGGCTGGTAGAACGACTTTTTGAAATACTTGTCGTTATCCTCATAGTCCACTGAGTAGGTCGTGAGTTTTCCTTTGCCGCTCTCTCCAAACTCTTTGGCGGCGACATATGAGATTATGCTCGAATCGAGCCCGCCCGACAAAAAGGTGCAGAGGGGCACGTCAGACACCAGCTGGCGCTTTATTGAATCGCAGATCAGGGCGCGCAGAGTGTATATCGTGTCGTTTAAACTGTCGGTATGCTCCTGCGCTCTGATCGCGAAATAAGGGTATATATTAAGCCCCTCCCGTGAAAAGGTGCCGCAGAATCCGGGCTTCAGCTCCAGCACATCGCGGAAGGCCGTCCGGCCGGGGGTCTTGCCGGGTCCTATCAGAAACAGCTCCGCCACTCCGAACTTATCCACATCGCGGGACACCGCCGGATGCTCAAGGAGAGCTTTTATCTCGGAGGCGAACATAAATCCGCCGCCCGCCGTTGAATAAAAATACGGCTTGACGCCTCCGCCGTCGCGGGCAAAAAAGAACTGCTCCTTTCCGCGGTCGTAGATCGTGAAGGCGAATATCCCGTTCAGTTTCTTAACGCAATCCACGCCCCACTCTATATACGAGGTCAGCAGCACCTCGGTGTCGGAGTGTCCGTCAAACTCGTATCCCAAGGCGGCGAGCTCCCGTCTCAGCTCTTCGGTGTTGTATATTTCGCCGTTGTAGCATATCGCGAAAACGCCGCCGCGCGCGGTCTTGACCATCGGCTGGGCCCCGCCCTCGATATCCACGACAGAGAGCCGCCGGTGGCAGAGCGCGGCAAAGTCCGAGTGATACTCGCCCTTGGCGTCGGGGCCGCGGCGGTTCAGAGTCTCGCCCATCGCGCGGAGTATTTTGAGATCATCCTCGCTGACGCGTTTGCCGAAGTTCATAAAGCCTGTAATTCCACACATTGAAAATCACCTCGGTTTATAGTATTCAAAGCCTCAAATTATGTTACAGTAACAGGATTGTAATAATTAAAATACGCGCCC
Source organism: uncultured Monoglobus sp. (assembly GCA_947585115.1). GTDB lineage: Bacteria > Bacillota > Clostridia > Monoglobales > Monoglobaceae > Monoglobus. The sequence goes on along the minus strand of CANPWW010000088.1, from coordinate 897 downwards.
CGCCTTGACACAAAAGCCGTTTTCGTTTATACTAAAATTAAGTATGCGCGGAAGGCGCGGCATTAGTATATATTTAGTTTTGGAGGATGTTCAAATGGCAGATAACAAGAAAATGGTAGAGGAAATAACCTCGATGAGCGAGGATTTTGCCCAGTGGTACACGGATATCGTGCGCAAGGCGGAGCTTTGCAGCTATTCAAAGGTCAGAGGCTGCATGGTGTTCCAGCCTTACGGCTATGCCATCTGGGAGAATATACAGCACACTCTCGATAAACTGTTCAAAGAGACGGGCGTGCAGAACGTGGCGATGCCCATGTTTATACCCGAAAGCCTGCTCCAGAAGGAGAAGGACCACGTTGAGGGCTTCGCGCCCGAGGTGGCGTGGGTGACCCACGGCGGCAGCGAAAAGCTGCCCGAGCGTCTCTGCGTTCGTCCCACGTCCGAGACGCTTTTCTGCGACCACTACGCGGATATTATCAGATCATACAGGGATCTGCCCAAGCTCTATAACCAGTGGTGCAGCGTTGTCAGATGGGAAAAGACCACGAGGCCGTTTCTCAGAAACACCGAATTCCTGTGGCAGGAGGGCCACACGGCCCACGCCACGCAGGAAGAGGCCGAGGAGCGCACCAGAATGATGCTCAATATTTACGCCAAGGTATGCGAGGAATATCTGGCTATCCCGGTGGTAAAGGGTCAGAAAACCGACAGAGAAAAATTCGCCGGCGCTACCGAGACATTCACGATCGAGAGCATGATGCACGACGGCAAGGCGCTCCAGTCGGGAACCAGCCACAACTTCGGCGACGGCTTTGCCAAGGCCTTCGGAATTCAGTATCTTGACGAGAACAACAAGCAGCAGTATGTGCACCAGACCTCGTGGGGCATGTCGACCAG
>CANPWW010000087.1 GCA_947585115.1 uncultured Monoglobus sp. | reverse complement strand
TCGGCGAGAGCGGAACCGTTATGAATCTGTCGGTTACGGGCTCAATAAAATGCACCGCCGATTATGCGGGCATCATCGCGGGCAAATGTGACGGTCAGATGTACAACTGCTTTGCCGCCGGTGACATTACCGCAAACGGCAGGATCGTAAGTGTAGGCGACCCCTCCGATATACCCCACGGAGATTACGTCGGAGGAATCACGGGCGAATGTTCGGGCACTTTGTCGCTTTGCGGCAGTGCCGTGAATATCAACGCAGATGGAAGTTACGTCGGCGGTATCGTCGGAAAATACGGAAACAACCTGCTGTCGGTCTGCACCGTGCATAAAAATTACGAAAACATTACATCCTCGATCACAGCGAAAGGAAATTACGTCGGCGGTATCGTCGGCGAAATAGGCACAGGCGGCGGAGCGGTATCGCGCGGCGTTACGGCCTGCGAGAGCGGCGCGGCGGTCAGCGGTGGCGATCACGTTGGCGGAATCGCCGGAAACATGAACGGCGGAGCCGTGGCCGAGAACGCCGAGGAGAGCTTAGAAAACAGCTCCGCGATAGGCGGCTGCACAAACTCGGGCGCTGTAAAGGGTGGCAATTATACCGGAGGCATCGCGGGAGAAGCCGCGACGGCGGTGGTTGAGAGCTGCCAAAGCACCGGCGAAGTCAGCGGCAAGGCTGAGGTCGGCGGCATCACGGGCCGCGCCGCAAACGGCTATATAGTAAGCTGCGGAGTCGGCGGATCTGTGAGCGGCGAGGGAGACAACGTCGGCGGTATAACGGGATCGAGCGAAAATGAGACTGTCTCAAACAGCTATTTGCTTACGGAAGTTGACGTTACAGGCGGCAAAAATGTCGGCGGCGTCGTTGGCAGCGCGAAAAATGTTGAAATAACAAACTGCTATATCGCGGGCGGAGGCACGATCACGGGCAGCGGTGAAAACACCGGCGGCATAGCGGGGTATTATTATACGCACGCATCTGATGCGGCGATAGAAAACAGCACGAACAATAACAACGTCTCGGGCGTACTTTATACGGGCGGCATAGTCGGTTACGCGGACATGGTAAATCTGTCTTATATAACCGACTGCAGCAACAGCGGAGATATTCACGGCGGGGACTTCACAGGGGGCATCGCAGCCTCCGGCACCAACGCTCTTGGGATAAGCTCATGCGCGAACAGCGGCAAGGTTGACGGAAAAGACAACGTGGGCGGAATTTCGGGATTCTATCAAAACAATCCGTTAGTCTTCATAAGGGAAACATACAACATAGGCGCGGTAAGCGGAAAAACAAACGTGGGCGGAATCGCGGGACACAACACCGGCCGAATTATAAACTCGTATAACGCGGGAACCGTCACCGGCGATGAAAATATCGGCGGCATAGCGGGAAATCGGGAGATCGACACCGTTTTGCCGGACGGCAGCGCGCGCTGCGCCAATAGTTATAATTACGGCGCGGTCACGGGAAACACAAACGTTGGAGCTGTTTACGGAATTTCAAGCGCAAACAACAGCGAGAACGTATATTATCTGAGCACCGCGGCCCAAAGCGCGTGCGGCTCCGGAGACGACTCCGGCATAACGGCGCAAGACGAGCGGCAATTTGAGAGTTTAGCCGGAACGCTGGGAGAATATTCTTGGAAACAAAGCCTTATTTTGGGAAGGCCGATTCTTATCAGAAATCCCGAGATCGGAATAAATGGAAACGGCACACCCGACGTTCCGTATGAGATCCCCGATCTTGACACGCTTGAATCAGTCAGGGAATATGTAAATGACGGCGCGCGCAGCGCATACTTTAAACTTACGAACGATATCGACCTGTCGGAAAAATACGGCGAGGGCAAGGAGTCATGGACGCCTATCGGCAGCGACTATGAGCACCCGTTCAAAGGCATATTCGACGGCGGTGGCCACACTATCAGCGGACTTTACGTAAGCGGCGGCGAATACACGGGTCTGTTCGGAGTTGTCAGAGGCGGAATGGTCAAAAACCTGGCCGTTTCGGGCTCGGTCAACGGCGGAGATTTTTCGGGAGGCATCATCGGCTGCATCGAGGGCGGAACTATTGAAAACTGCCTGAATGAATGTGATGTTTGGACCAACGGAAAAAATGCCGTGAAAACAGGCGGAATCGTCGGCTCGTTTGAGAAAGATCTCAACAATCTGGCGGCATCCAATATCAGCAACAGCTTGAACTTAGGCCACGTCAGCGGACCGGCCTATGTCGGCGCTATAGTGGGCGGCAGCGGAAGCTCGGACGGCAAAATTACGAACTGCTATTACCTTGAAGGCACAGCCCCAAGCGGAGTAGGCGGTTCGGGTGGTTCGGGAACGCCCGAGGCCAAGACCGTCGATGAGCTCAAGAGCGGCTCTGTCGCGCATCTGCTCCAAAATGGCGGCGCCAGCCCGATATGGGGCCAGACCATCGGAGAGGATGAGCATCCAATATTGACAAGCGACATAAACAAACAGGTATACAGAGTGGAATTCAATGCGGGCAGCACAGACGCGATATTTGCGCCGCAGTATGTGAACTACGGCGGCGCTGTAACGCCTCCCGAACTGCCTACAGTGAACGATGTACAGATATTTGAAAAATGGTCAACGACGGAGAGCGAGCCTTACGACGAGTTCACCGCCCAGACAAGAGTAGAAAAAGATCTGACGCTGTACCCGATCGGCAGAGTGAAGTTCGGAGGCGAGAGCGATGTGATAAAGCTCAACGCCGACGAGGGCTATGACCCGGCGATAACCGTTGATCTTGACGATTACATATCATATGCAAAAAATGAAGTTTCATCCGAAGGAAAGTTCACCTACACGATAACAGACGACGGCAGGAGCGGAGCGATAATAACAAACGGCAGCACGCTGCTTATCCCCAAGGGCCTGACTATGGGCGAGTACAACATCAGGATAACAGCAAAAGAGAACGAACCCGGCCTCGCGCTTATGAGCGTTGACGAGTACGGAACAAAAGACGTTGAGCTTATCGTGAGACTGGCAATCAGAACAAGGGCCTCTTATGTTGAGACCACCGCCGAGCAAGAAGTGACCTATGGCGAGCCTCTGACGCTGACGGCCAAAGTTTCAAGAGCCGATTCCGGAATAAGCCTCGCGGCTGTGACCGACACGGTCAACTTCTACGTTGGCGATACCCTGCTGGGCACGGCTGATGTTGAATACACCAACCAAACCAAAGACAGCGGCAGCGCGACGCTCAAAGTAACGGCGGATAAACGCTTTGCCATAGGCGAAAACAAGATACGCGCGGAGTATGGCGGCAGCGTGAACCTGTCGGGCAGCGGCAGCGATGAGATAACGGTGGTTATGAACCAAAAACCCATCGAATACGCGGCGATAGCGTTCAGCAAGGTGCATGATGGCACGCCCGACGCCGATATCCTTTTGATACCGCTGAACACAGACGAGGATGATGTTATCGCCTTAGCTACGGGAGAGTTCCCCTCGGCGGAAGTAAACGATTATAAGACTGTAAATATCACCGAGGCCGCGCTTTTTGGAGATGACGCTGAGTATTACAGCATAGAAGCGCCAAAACAGGATGTTCCGCTTGAAATTTCGGCAAGTATATATGATGAAAGCGAAGAAACATCCGTTAAAATGTCCGACTATTACTGCGGATACGGAGAGATGCAGCAGCCGATACCCATGTCGGCGACCAACGGCACCGAGGGCGTGACATATGAGTTTAAGGAACAGGGCGCCGACGATTCGACTTATTCTGAAAAAATACCGCAAACCGCAGGCAAGTATACAATAAAAGCCACCTTCCCCGCAGTCGGTATCTATCCGGAGACCACAGCGACCTGCGATTTCACAGTACATCATAAATACGGCGAGTGGAAGATAACAAAAGAACCGACCCGTGACGAAACAGGTACAGCCGAAAAATCCTGCGTAGGCTGCGGCGATACCGTGACAGAGGATATTCCCATCCTAACCGACACACAAGTGTGGACCCCGGGCAAAAGGACCGATCCCACATCAAGCGGCGATGGTTCGCAGGAGTATACCTCGAAGTACGGCACGGTGACAGAGATATTGCCCAAGCTTACTGTATCGGGAATACGAATAAAAACAAAGCCAAACAACACAACAGTCATCGAGGGCACGCCTCTTGACACAAGCGGGCTTGTTGTTGAGGCTGTTTACTCCGACGGCACAGCCGTAGAGATAACCGATTACAAATTATCTGGATTTGACACAACGGAAATCGGCACGCATACCGTGAAGGTCACATACGGAGAATTCACAGACACGTTTGATATAACGGTTGAAGCTAAATCGGTGGCGGGAATAGAGATAACACAATTGCCCGACAGACTGGAGTACATCCAAGGCGAAAAGCTTGACACCACCGGAATGACCGTTATCGCGAGCTACAACAATAACACGAGCAAAGAGATAGGGATAAGCGAATGTGAGATAAGCGATCTGCTCGACGAGGCGGGAGAGCAGACGATAACAGTCACATACGAGGGCCAAACCGCCAAGTTTACCGTTACGGTAATAGCTCCCGAGGCGCCACCCGAGACTGTCGAAAAGCCTTTGATAAACGCCGCTGATTACTATGTCGGAAAGAAAGTGACTATCTCCTGCGCGACAGGTGACGCCGAGATCCGCTACACCACCGACGGCACCGAGCCAGACGAAAACAGCCCGATCTACTCCGAGCCGTTTATTCCGGATGAGACAGCGACTGTCAAGGCTATAGCCTTCAAAGAGGGCATGACGGCAAGCAATATAGCGGAAAAGACTATCGAGGTTAAAACCGTAAGCGTGCCCAGATTCAGCTATCCTTCGGGAGAAGTGAACACCGGAACAATAGCAACTCTTACATGTTCTATCGACGGAGCCAATATATACTACACCACCGAGGACACGCTGACCTCCGAGAACGCAAAGCTGTACAACGGAGGAATCGCGATAACCGGGGACACGACGATAAAGGCGGTTGCGGTCAAGAAAGGCTTTAAATATAGCGAAGTGACAGAAGCGTCGTACACGGTTAGAAGCAAATGGACAGAAGGCGTGCTGCTGACGCCGGGATATGTTGACTGCAAAGCCGGCGAAGATGCGTATATACCGGTATACATGTTTGCGAGCGGAGATGTTGCGGACTACAGACTGACAATAAATTACGACAGCGAAATATTTGAGTGCGTGTCGGTTATGGCGGCCGAAGACATCGCCCCGTGGACATCGGCGGTTGTCGGCGACGGAACCGTGACGATACGCTGCTCGGGAGAAGTGCCGATCAACGACGAGATATGCCTGATTGAGTTAAGAGCAAAGGAAGACGCGCCGGACGGAAATTACAACATAACGATAAGCGACGCGGCGGTGACAATGCAGAACCAAGGCAGCGCGTACATCAAGCTGTACGACGGAGCGATAACCCTGTATACGGACATCCCGCCGGGACCCGTTGACACGCCCGAACCCACAGCAACGCCGGAACCCACAGCGGAACCGTCGGCCGAGCCTACGACGGAACCCACAAATGAGCCGACAACAGAGCCCACAACGGAGCCCACAACGGAGCCTACAAACGAGCCAATAACGGAGCCGACAACGGAGCCGACAAATGAGCCTACAACGGAGCCCACGACGGAACCGACAAACGCTCCTATAACAGAGCCGACGCTCGCTCCCACAACGGAACCGACAACAGAACCGACGATCACTCCTTCGACCGAGCCCTCAACCGAGCCCACAGCGGAACCTTCGAGCGAGCCTTCAGCTGTTCCGACCGGCGAGCCCACGACCGCGCCGACTCATACATCAAGGCCGAGCTACGGCGGAGGCGGAACTATTGGCAGCTCCGGATTCTCAACCGGAAGCGCGTCCGCTACTGCGACGCCCGCGGCAACGACAGTTCCAGATGCTTCGGTATCGGCAAGCCCCGAACAGCCGACATCCGCGCCGACTTTGGCACCCGCTATAGACAGCGGACTGCCGTTCACCGATGTGAACCCGAATGACTGGTACTATCAGGCGGTTTCGGAGATATACAGTCTGGGACTTATGTTAGGCGAAACAGACACAATGTTCGCGCAGGACGACACGCTGACACGCGGAATGTTTGTCTGCATACTGAACAGGCTGGACGGAGAAAATTCCGCGGCGGAGTCGATATACTCCGACGTTGATCTAAACGAGTATTACGCCCCGGCAGTAACATGGGGAACCAAGACGGGAGTGATCGAGGGCTACGGAGACGGAACCTTCGGCCCGAATGACGCGGTGACCCGCGAGCAGACAGCGGCGATACTCTGGAGATACTCAAAGCAGCTGGGAGAGGACATCAGCGCAAGCGCGGACATTTCGGGATTCGCCGACAGCGGCAATGTTTCGGGATATGCGCAGGTGGCAATGGCCTGGGCCTGCGGCAAGGAGATAATAAGCGGATACGAGGACAACACCCTAAGACCCGCAGCCGACATAACCCGAGCCGAGACCGCGGTGATGCTCATAAGATACACAAACCCCGAAAGATAAGATAACCAAAAGAACCAATGCCAAACATAGGCATTGGTTGAAACTTGTCAAGATTAGTGGACAGATAAAATAGTGAAAAATTCATTCGGTGCATGATAATTTATGCGAGACAATCCCAGATTTTGTGTAAAGTAAGTTGTCTAAACCTCCAAGATGGTATATAATAAAAATATCAAATTGG
>CANPWW010000086.1 GCA_947585115.1 uncultured Monoglobus sp. | reverse complement strand
CCGATATCCGCGTAGTTTGACGGGATCCCCGCCTGATCGTAAACGCCCGACAGCTCGATATAGGCGCTGCCTCTGCCTCCGCCCGCGTTCGAGTGTATGCAGACAAACAGGTCGGCGTCGGGCGCGGCGGACGTGTCATTGTTCGGATAGCAGTATATGAGCCGCTTGGTCATCGACGGGTTCTCGTCGTTTGTGTTTCTCGTCATGCGCACCTCGTAGCCCATTTCCTCAAGATATTTTTTCGCGAACATGCAGTTGCGCAGGGTTATCTCGGGCTCAAGCCCGCGGTCGCCGGCGCCGATCGGGTACCAGCAGCTTCCGCCCTCGGTGACGCGTCCCGAGCAGCCTGATCCGCCGCAGTCCTGCCAGGTCGTGCCGCTCTTCCAATGGCGCCATTCGCCCCAGCCGCCTTTTGAGGAATTGTATATCCAGCCGTCGGCTGTCTTTTGCTCGTCGCTCATGTTTCCCGAAAGCCTGCCGTGGCCCGGATCGAGCACGATCACGCCCCGCGAGACCTTTTTCGGCTCAACGGGATTCGGGTTGTCGTTTATGGGTATCCACGAGATCTTCACGTCGGCTCGGCGAAGCTCCTGACTGAAGCTCACCTCGCCGCAGGCCTTGAGCGCGTTCAGCGGTATCATGGTGCTGCCGTCGATGCTGAACGCGGTGATCGGCTCGCCCTCAAGATAGGTTATGATGTCGGTGTAGATCACGTCCGCGAACTTGACGCCGGTCCCGTCGTATTTATATACCACTCCGGTGCCCGCCGCGAAAGCCTGATCGTCCGCGGGCGCGATAGAAAGGGAGCGTGTGCCGTTGTCCCAGATCACGTCAAAGCCGTATTTTCTCAAATCCTCTGCTATAACCACGGTGTAGCCGCCCACGTTGTACGACGGTATCGGCTGGTCGTTGATATAGGCCACAATGTCGGTGTAAACCGCCTCGCCGATAACGTCGCCCGGCTCCGAGGCCGAGACCGCCGCGCCGCCCAAACACAGCGCTATGCTCAAAAACAAGCATAAAATTCTTTTTGTCATAATATTCCTCCTTATCTTCTGCTACGATTCTGCCTCTCCTTCCTTTAATGAGGGAGAGACCCTAATCCCCGGTTACTATTTCCCGATTCCTACGTTCCCACCTCCGTCAGGCTACGCCTGACACCTCCTCCCGGGAGGAGGCACGGGCGGCAGGTTGCCGCCCCTACAGGTTCCACCTCACCGTAGGGGCGGATATTATCCGCCCGTTTTAACGATTACATTGGTTTATAAGGAACGTCGAGGGCACCATCCCCTACGGCCGTTATGCTCAAAATACCGCAGGGATGCCGATATAACTCACAAATCCATCATACCACATAAATGAAAAAATTGCAAGGACCCGCGGGGTGTTCCGCGGGTCCTTGTCTGGATTAATTATTGGGAAGATTATTAATTTTTCGCGCTTATTTAAGCTTCGCGTAGCTGCCGAGATTGTAAACGTTCGCGTATCCCAGAGCCTTTGCCGTCTCGACCGCCTTGGCCGCCCTGCCTCCGCTCGCGCAGCAGAAGATCAATGTTTCGCCTTTTTCGTAGGCCGCAAGTCCGTTCTCCAGCTCGTCGATCGGGATATTAACGGAACCTTCGGCATGATCCTCAGAATATTCCTCGGCGGTGCGAACGTCGATCAGCTTTGCTCCGCCCGCGAGCAGAACGCCCGCCTCGTCGGCCTCGATCGAATCTCCGCCCAGATCGCTCATGGGGATCATTATCTCGGTCTCGCCGTCTCCCGCGAGCATAACATCTCCCTCGATCGTCATATACTTTAAGTCGATATCCGCCGCCTTTTTGAGCTGATAACACTTCGCGCAGTCGGTGAACATGATAACCAGTCCGCCGTCGCAGGCCGCATACAGCCTGCCGTTGTACTCGGCCAGAGCGTTGATGTTATACTTATCGCCGTAGCTGTGCGGAACGTCCGAGGCGTAAAATGTGTCGGTCTTAAGCTGAAGGCGCATACCCTCGGGGAGCTCCACCCAGACCTTGGATTCACCGGTTCTGTCGTTTTTCGTAAGCGTAACGTCCTTTCCGTTCCACGCCGCGTACTGCACAGGTCTGTCAAAATCCTCGGGCTCATCGTCTTGCTCATCAGCCGCGCCGGCCGCTTTCGCCGCGCCGTAATACTCGACGATGATCGCGTAGAGCTGCTTGTTGGCGCTGCCGCCGTAGACATATACCGGCAGCTTTTCGGTTATCTCAAGGCTCGCCGCCGCGGTTCCGGTACCGCCGGGCATCTCGGCGTTAACATCCTCGCTCTGCCAGATCTTCATGCTTCTGGCCGCCTCGCTGCCCTGGAATACCGCCGAGACCTTGCAGGGCACCTTTTTGGGCGTGAAATAGAAGTTTCTGTTGGTCGTGTTTCCTCCGCCCGCCTGCCATGCCTGAGTGAACTCGTAGCTGTATTCGGTCTCGTTAATATCCTTATAAGTGTATTTCGCGGTTGAATCAACAACTTTCCATGAGCCGAATCCCGACACGCCGTTCACGGTCGAATCCAGCGGCGTGCTGTCGGCGTTGGTGCCCGACGTGAGCTGGCTGTAATCAAAGCTTGTGTAAGCCTTGTTGAGCGTGATAACCTCGATCTCGCTGGGCACCGGCTCCGCGTAAATATGCTCCGCGGTCTCGGAGAGATGCTTCTTTTCCGATGTGTTGTTTATCACATAGAGCTTGACAGTATCGCCGTCGGACGCGTTAAGTCCGTTTATATCATAGTCGCCGCCGCCCTTGACCGTCGTGCCTGTGTTTGTCGATTTGAGAGCGCCGTCCGCTCCGTATACCTCAGCCGCGAGCACGGCGTCTGTCGGAGCCGCGCTGCCGCGATATGTCAGCTTGACTTTTATGTCGCCGTCCTGCTTATTGAGCGCTCTGCCCACGATATACGGCTTATCGTCGTTGGGCACGTAATGATTTATTCTGAAGTAGTCAAGGTTTACTCCGTTTGTCTGAATGTATATGTCGCCTCTGCCGTCATCGCCGATCTTGCCCGAGGCCTTCGCCGCGTCAATAACGCTCGGATTGATATCAAGCGATACCTCGGTCCATGCCGCCCAGCCGCCTGTCGCGTCCGCCTGAACCGACGCGATCAGATTTTCGGCCTTCGAGTCTTTGTCAAGGCTAACGTAAATCATGCCCGCGTTTCTGCCGGCCACTCTGGCAATAAAGCTGTCGATATACTCAAGGTTCACCGACTTATAGAGCATCCACTCGTTCGCCGTGCTGCCAGCGTCAAATCCGCCGCTGGCCCCGCTCTGAGCGTCTCTGAGATTGGCCTTGCCGCCGTCGTCGGCGGCTTCGGCCTCGATCTGTGTCTCAACATCGACGATAAGTCTGCCGCAGGTTCCCGCCGCGATATCCGCCGCGGTTATCTGCACAATACCGTTGCCGTATACCGTCAGAGCGCCGGTGTCGTTATCTATATCCGCCACCTTGCGCGATGAAGGATCAACTTTTTTGATCTGCCACGTGAGCTTTGACGCGTCGACCTTGTTTCCGGAAGAGTCTTTAGCGACAAGCTCTCCCGTGTAGGGATTCGCCTCGTTGATCGTTCCCGTGCCGTTTTCGTACATCGGTATTCCGCCGTCGCGGTAATCAATAACGCCGTCGACTATAAACTGCGGATTTACCGATTCGATCGTGTATGTCTCGCTCAGGTTGTCCATTGTGATGTTCTTCATTCCCGAAATAACGCCGGGAATAATATTTTCTATATCAGTCTTCGTCACGGCGTCGTTTACCGCTTTTACGCCGTCCGTGTAGATCTTCTCGATCTCGGCCCAGCTCTCGGCTGTATACGCCGTCTTGGGCAGCGAGTCGCGGACCTCGGTAAGCTGCGCGATTGCCGCTGTCTTGTCGGCATCGCTCGCCTTGATCTGCAGCTCGTTCACGATCGGGAATGAGGCGGTCTTGGTCTCGCCGCCGTATGTGACGGCCGCCGTGATCGTTGTGACGCCGGTCTTTGTTCCGGATTTAACGGTGCCGTCCGCGTCCACAGACGCGATCTCGCTGTCAGCGCTCGCGTAGGTTATATCGGCCTCGCTCGGGTCGACCACCGTCTCATCGCTCATAACGATGCTGATATTTGAATCAACGCTGTTCACCGTCTCGTGGCCGTTGCCGTTTTCGTCAACTCTGCCTAAAACGGTCACGCCGTCCGGATTCGCTCTTACCGTCTTTAATGTTGAGGCAAGCGTTCCCGTGACCTCGAACTGCGCCGAGTTCTTTGTGTCGGCAGAACTTGACGCCATATAGGCCGTGTATGTGCCCTCGGGAACTATATCCTTCTGAGCCGCCTCGTCGAACAGGTACATATCTCTTATGTTAAGCTCGATCGAAACGGTCTTGGTCTCGCCGGGCTGAAGTTCGATCTTTTCAAAGCCCTTGAGCTGCTTTGCGGGAGTTGTTCCCTCGCCCGCGCTCGGATGTGAAACATAGAGCTGAACAGCCTCTTTTCCGGCGGTGTTTCCGGTGTTGGTAACGTCTACCGAGAATGTCAGCGCGCCGTTTGCGTCAGCGCCCGACGCGGGTGCGCCAGTGTCCGCCTCGCCTACCGTTTTGGTATAGCTTAAAGGCTTGACCGAATCGGTGTTCTCCCAGATATAAACCTTTGTCTTGCCGCCCTGCGGCTCGGCGATCTCTATGCTTTGGCTGCCGCTGCCGTCTATCTTGACGCTCTCGGTCTCAACCATGTTTGTCTCGGCCTGATCCGAGTACGCCGCGGCTATGAGCGTCGCCTCGGGGGCGCCGTCCTTCTTGGTGTATGTGACGTTCAGCTTTCCGCCCGAATATTCCGCTCCGGTGATCGTGTAGGGGTTCGTGTCCTCTACGGGCGCGCCGCCGCTCACCTTCATATTTGAATACTCAAAGTTTGTGTAGCTCAAGCCGTAGCCGAACGGATAGACCGGCGTTCCGCCGTAATACTGATATGTGTGGCCCGGATTGGTGCCGTCGGCCTGAATGTTATAATCGGTGTAGCCGCCGTTAATGTCGCCTATCTTCTTGTTTCCGCCGTAGAGCTCCATTTTCTTTACGTCGTCGTTTTTATACCATGTGGTCGTCAGCTTTCCGGAGGGGTTGACCTGACCGGTCAGCACCTTGCCCAGCGCGGTGCCCTGGGTCTGACCGTTGTAAGCCGTCCACAGAATGGCCTTGCACTTATCCATAAACGGCTCGACATTGATCTGTCCGACCGTTGACATAACAACTACCGTTTTGTCGGGATACGCGTCGCAAATTGACTGAACATGAGCCTGCGACGCGGGCAGGTCAATATTCGCGCGGTCGTGGCTCTCGGAAGAATCGCCCGTGTTTGTGCCGGCGTACGCGATAATGACGTCCGCGGCGTCGAACTCGGCCTTGTATCTTTCGGCCGTTACCTCGGGAGTGTTGGCCTCAAAGGTCAGCTCCATCAGCTCGGTGCCGCTGTAGCCGCCGTCGGCTCCGGTGTACTCGCCCGAGCACTCGGCGTATGTGTCAAGGCCCGCCGTGTCCCGCGACTTGATATACGCCCCCTCGGGGCCGCCTTCTCCGTAGTGCACCGCGACCGTTCCGCCCGGCGCGCTGCCTGTCGAGATCTCCATTGTTATAGTCGCCGCTTTCGCGAAATTGATCTGAGGGATATGCACCTTGGAAACGCGGGTAATTCCCGTGATCACGCCGTTTGTCACCGAGCCGCCGCCGATAACCTCCGCCTTCGAAAGATCAACCTGCGTCCTGCCGCCCTTTTCGTCAACCAGCGTTATGCTTTTGATATTCATCAGCGCGGTGGTGTTTTCAACAACTCCGACCTGCTGCACCGTCGATCCGGGGTACTGCGCCGCGACCTCCGCGGTTATGCCGTCTATGGGAGTAACGTTCTTGGTGGGGGTTCCGGAATAGTCGCCCAGCGTTACCTCGGCCGCTCTCGGACCCGCCACGACAATTTTCTTGTCGTTTGCGTCAAGCGGCAGGGCGTTGTCGTCGTTCTTCAAAAGCACCCATGATTCCTCGGCCGCCGCCTCGGCCTTTGCCACATTCGCGTCGGACTCAAGATCCGCTGCGTTTGTGTTTCTGTACGAAACGTCGCTGTCAAACTCACCGGTCCTGAATCTCTGGAGGAACAGCTCATACACCGCCCTCTCGATCTCGTTCTCGGTGATATATCCGTTTTCAACCGCCGCGATGCCGTAGCTCTGAGTCCTGTTATCGCTTGAGGGGGCCGATCTGTCGCCCAGGTTACACTCGGTGTTAAGACCGTTTTTGACGACCTCGGCTATATATCTGTCCATATCGTATGAGGAATCGCCGAGTATTCCCTGCTTGAACTGGCTGCTGCCCTCAAGGTTCGCGCCGGCACCGCAGTCGGTCGTCACATAGCCGTCAAAGCCCCAGTCTTTCCTCAAAAGGTCGTTTAAGAGATACCCGTTCGCCATCGACGGAATAAAGTTATACAAAAGCTCGTTGTTTCTGTATACCGTGGTTCCGTTATACGACGCCATAACCGACGCGGGCATGACCTGCTCGGTAACATTCTGGAACACCTTGGCGTAATAATTCCTCATGTTGAACTCGGTCATCACCGAGCTGCCGCCGCCTCTGTTGTTCTCGTTGTTGTTGGCCGCGTAATGCTTGAGCGTCGCGATGACCTTTAAATATTTGTCGTCGTTGCCCTGCATGCCGTCAACAAATTGAGCCGCCAGCTGTCCGGTGAGATACGGGTCCTCGCCCATGCTCTCCTCGTTTCGGCCCCAGCGCGGATCGCGCGCCATGTTGATAGTCGGGCTCCAGTATGACAGATCGGTTCTTGAGTTCTTTATTCTCGCCTCGGTCGAGGTAACGTCGCCCATATCAAACGCCAAAGCTCTGTTCCATGTGTTCGATAAAGACAGAGGCGAGGGGAAAGAGGTGGCCTTGCCCTGACGGGCGACTCCGTGGAGACCCTCGCGCCAGTAGTTATAAGACGCGACACCCAGTCTGTCGATGGCGGGCGCCATCATTCCCATCTGATAAACCTTTTCCTCAAGCGTCATGCGCGAC
>CANPWW010000085.1 GCA_947585115.1 uncultured Monoglobus sp. | reverse complement strand
AAAAAGCAAAAATCTCGCAAAAATAGACATTTAAATCAAATTTATAATAAAATTAGGGGTGTCTGTTTGACACTACCGCGGAATGAAAGGGGGATTCAGAATGAAAAAATATATAGCCGTTCTTGTTTCGATATTTATGCTGCTCGGCTTTTCGCTAACCGGCTGCGCGGCGGAGCAGCCTGAACCGCAGCAAAACAATACGGATGAAATAACTATCACACTTCAAATCGACAATCCGATCATGACGGTAAACGACACAGAGCGCGAGATCGACCCGGGCCGCGGGACCGCGCCTCTGCTCGTAAATGACGCGAGAACGCTGCTGCCGGTGCGCGCGGTAGTTGAGGCGATTGGCGGCACTGTCGATTGGGACGAAAACACAAACACCGCTATCCTGACATACGGCAGCGACGTTATCAGCCTTAGGTATGCGTTTGGTGCGCAGCGCTTCGCCCGCCCAAGGCGAGGTTAAAAGCATAAGCGGCGCGAGCGCCAATCAGACAAGCGGCAAGGTCTTGATCGCCTACTTCTCGCAAACCGGAAACACGGACGGTTTCGCGAAAATAATACAGGATATGAGCGGCGCGGATATATTCCGAATCGAGCGCAAAGAGCCTTATTCCGCCTCGAGCAACGCGCAGGTATTATACGCCGAAGCCTTAACGGAACAGCGGGAAAACGCGGTTCCCGACTTAAAAGCGTATCTTGAGGACGCCGGGCTCAATATTGACGACTATGACACGATACTGCTCGGCTATTGCAACTGGTGGGCGTCGATCCCCGCGCCCGTGCGCAGCTTCCTTATGCACTATGATATGAGCGGCAAAACGATAGTCCCGTTCTGCTCGATGGGCGGCGGACGTTTCGGACAGACGATAAGCGCGGTCGCCAAGCTCTGCCCAAGCAGCACGATCAAAAAAGGTCTTGACGTCACATACGCTTCGTATGACAATGACGAGATAAGTAATTGGCTTAAAGCAAACGGAATAATAACCGGCAATTAAAAATCATTATATAAGCAAAGCAAATTAAATTCAGGAGGTTTTTACAGTGAAAAAAGTTTTATCGGTTTTTATGATTTTATGTATGATACTGACCGTGTGCCAAGCCGCCGTGTTCGCGGCCGACGCGGACATAACGATCACGCTTCGGATAGGCGATCCCAACATGACGGTGAATGGCGCCGAAAAAGCGATCGACGAGCAGGGCACGGCTCCGGTTCTGATAAACGACAGGACATTGCTGCCCGTCCGCGCCGTGGTTGAGGAAATGGGCGGTTCCGTGGAATGGGTCGAGGACACCCAAACGGTAATACTGGCATACGGCAGCGACGCGATAACACTGCAAATCGACAACCCGACAGCGTATTTAAACGATGAGGCAAAGACTCTTGACACCGCGCCCATGATAATAGGCGACAGAACAATGATGCCGATACGGTTCATCGCCGAGAGCTTCGGATTTAATGTTGGCTGGGACGACGCGACGCAGACAGCGACCGTTTCAAACGTATCAACTCCCGCCGCGCCCGAAGCAACAACGGCTCCCGCGGCGACAGCGGAACCCGCGCACGAGGCGGGCGGCAAGATCCTCGTCGCGTATTTCTCCTGCACGAACAACACCGAGGGAATAGCAAAGCATATCATAGACGGGACCGGAGCCGACGCTTATGAGATCGTGCCCGAGGTTCCTTACACGGAGGCCGATCTTGACTACAACAGCGACTGCCGCGCAAACCGCGAGCAGAACGACGACACGGCCCGCCCCGCGATCAACGGAAGTATTGAAAACATGGCACAGTATGACACGATCTTCTTAGGCTATCCGATCTGGTGGGGCAACGCGCCCAAGATAATATTCACCTTCCTTGAAAGCTATGACTTTGCCGGAAAGACGATAATCCCGTTCTGCACCTCGGGCAGCAGCCCCATAGGTTCAACGGCGGCAATGCAGAGCGTGACGCCCGGAGCGAATTGGCTTGACGGACACCGCTTCAGCGGCGGCTCATCGAGCGACGTCGTTATGGAATGGGTAAACGGCCTCGGCCTGTAATATTTTAAAAACAAAAAATTGAAAGGAACATTGCACCCGTTTGCAGTTTTCTTAAGAGCTGCGATATGAGCGGCAAACAGCGCGGTCCGCTTCAAATCTGACCGCGCTGTTTGATACATGATTTAACGATTACTCAATACTGTAAAGCAGCCGCTTTACGCAGGCGTATGTTATATCATAGACCGTCATTTTCGGATAATTCATACCCGCGTCCGTCATAGCCTGCTGCTGCTTGTCCGTCACGACCGCGTACGGATATATACCGAACATGAACGGAAAAAACAGATATATAAACTCGTGAAGCTGCTCGTCCGTAAACGTCGGGATATACTTTTTCACAAACGCGCGGACGGTGCATATCGAGCGGTTGTAGGCGACCTTCATATCCGTCAGACGGTCAAGGGAACTGTTTTCCTCCATGTCGTAGTGGTTCATCGACAACAGCTTTAAGAGTTGCGGACGACGTTCCAGCGACTGCGCGAGCGCGTCGGCGATCTCGTCCTTTGTCATGGACCCGGTTTCACGCATCGTCTTTTCCAGATCGTCGCACCAGAGATTGTATTCCCGCTCGATAAGCGCGAGAAAGATCTCCTCCTTCGTCTGGAAATAATTATAGATCGAAGTGCGCGTAAACGAGGTTGCGTTGCCTATCTCCTTTATGGTTATTTCCTTGAAGCTCATGGTTTTGTACAGCTTTTCGCAGGCGTTGACGATTTCCTCCCTGCGCGCGTTGGTTAATTCGGGTGATCCTTTTGGCATAAATTTTTCTCCTTAAAATTTAGTTCGCCATTAGTGTAACATATTTCTGACATAATGTCAATATTTTTCTGAAAATCTATTGACAGCGTGTCAGTGGTGTGCTATAATATACAAAAATGACATAGCGTCAATATCTAATCAGCGGTTACAGAGGAGGTAATTACAATGAGTAAAACATTGGTTGCATATTTTTCGGCAAGCGGCACAACGGCGAGGGCCGCGAAAAATCTCGCTGAGGCGGCGGGAGCGGATCTATACGAGATCAAGCCCGCTGTCCCCTACACAAGCGCGGATCTGAACTGGCAAAATAAAAACTCGCGAAGTTCGGTCGAGATGAAGGATAAATCGAGCCGTCCCGCTCTTGCGGACACAAACGCGAATATCGGCGCGTATGACACAATTCTTTTGGGTTTCCCTATCTGGTGGTACACCGCGCCGACAATAATAAACACGTTTCTTGAAAGCTATGATTTTTCCGGTAAAAAGATCATATTGTTCGCCACCTCCGGCGGCAGCGGTATCGGCGGCTGCGTTGACGCGCTGAAAGACTCGGTTTTTCAGAGCGCCGAAATAAAGGCAGGCAGAATGTTAAACGGCAGGCTGTCACAGGACGAGCTTAAAAGGTGGGTGGAGACGTTATGAAAATCGTTGTATTAGAGGGAAGTCCCAATAAAAACGGTTCATCCAACATGCTCGCGGAAGGCTTTATTCGGGGCGCAAAGGAAGCCGGTCACAGCGTAAAAATTGTGGACGCGGCTCACGCAAAAATACATCCGTGTACAGGTTGTATTCACTGCGGCTATGAAGGCCCGTGCAGTCAGACGGATGACATGAACGAGATCCGCCGCACTATCCTCGACGCGGATATGATGGTGTTTGTGACCCCCGCTGTACTATTACGGTATGAGCGCGCAGCTTAAAACGCTGATCGACCGCTTCTGCGCGTTTAACAGCAGTATTCAGAGAAAGCATATGAGATCCGCGCTTTTGACGGCGGCGTGGAACAGCGATAATTGGACGTTCGACGCGCTCGTTGCCCACTATAAAACGCTTGTTAAATATCTTCATCTGAAGGATCAGGGAACGGTTCTCGGAAAAGGATGCGGAACCCCCGCAATGACGCAGGGCTCGGGATATGTTGAGCAGGCGTATGAACTTGGAAAACGTCTGAAAGGTTAAATGACAATTCAGGAGGATCAAAAATGCTAAATTTATCTTCTGTTAAGAAAAAATTTATTTTTGTAATAATATCGGCGATTATCTGCTTTGGGATTTGCTCTTTGACAACTTTTGCGGCGGATGAGCAGTATAAAACAGATAATCCCGACGCACCGGCTGTTTACATGACAACGGAAATCACGCCGGAAGCGCTTGTAGAAATCTACGACAAGCTCGGCTTTAATGCCGAGGGCAATGTGGCAGTCAAAATGTCCACAGGCGAACCGCCGGCGAGTAACTATTTAAGGCCAGAGCTTATCGGCGATTTGGTGCATAATGTGGGCGGAACAATAGTCGAGTGCAACACCGCATACGGCGGTTCGCGCTCGTCAACGGCCATGCACAAGCAGGTTGCGGAGGATCACGGATTTACCGCCATTGCGAACGTGGATATTATGGACGAGGACGGTTCGCTCACGATCCCTGTTCCCGCTCCCGAAAGCGGCGAATCCACAATAACCGAAAACTACGTCGGCTCACATCTCGAGAATTATGATTCGCTTATATGCCTGTCGCACTTTAAGGGACATTCTATGGCGGGCTACGGCGGTGCGATCAAAAATATGTCGATCGGTGTGGCGTCAAGCAGAGGCAAGGGCTGGATCCACAGCGGCGGCACGAGTATGACGAATATCTGGGGCGGTGAGCAGGACGCGTTTCTCGAAGCTATGGGCGACGCGACAAGCGCTGTTATAGATTATATGGACGGCAAGGTTGTATATATAAATGTAATGAATAACCTGTCGATCGACTGCGATTGTGACGGAAATCCATCGGCTCCGCAAATAAGCGATATAGGCATTTTGGCATCAACAGACCCGGTAGCGGTAGACCAAGCGTGTCTTGATTTAATCGCGCAGGCGCAAGGCAACACAAGTTTCTTAAACCGCGTCAACAGACAAAACGGTTATCATACGCTTGAACACGCGGAGGAGATCGGCATAGGCAGCAGAGAATATCGACTTGTTAATATAGACAATGAACCTACTCTGCGTCCGCAGGCAAGTATGACATATGCGGACGGAGCGCTTACAATAAGCAATCTTGAGGGCAGCGCAAAGCTTATTCATGCGTCATACACGAACGGCGTGCTGTCAAGGCTTGAGATAACCGACGCTACAAACGGTACAATGAACGTGGAAACGAGAAGCGGCGATAAATTTGTGCTTTGGAGCGCGGTCGATGAAATGATGCCGCTTTGCGAAGCGGTTACGGTTGAAACGGGAACTGTTACCGAGCCCGAATCGACACCTACGCCGACTCCTACACCGGAGCCGGAGAAAACCAAAACGCTTGTCGCGTATTTCTCATGGACGAACCACACGGAGGAAATCGCAAATTATATTACGGAAATAACCGGCGCGGATAAGTATGAGATTATTCCGAAAGAGCCATACGGACCGGAAAACAACAATTATTATGATTCAAGCACGCGCGCGTACAAGGAGCAGTACGATGATACCGCGCGTCCGGAAATTGACGGAAACATCAGCAATATGGAGCAGTATGATATTGTATTCGTCGGCTATCCGATATGGTACGGCAAAGCGCCGAAAATTATATATACCTTCCTTGAAAAATACGATTTTGCCGGCAAAACTATTATTCCGTTCTGCACATCCGGCAGCAGCGGCATCGGCTCAACATCGGAGCTGCAAAGATTAACTCATGACGCGAACTGGCTGAACGGCAAACGGTTTAATATCGGCGAGTCCAGGGACAGCGTTACCGCATGGGTAGACAGTCTTGGACTTGATTTCGGAAATAGTGAGGAAGTATCAAAAATGAAGGTTCAGATAGGAAACGCGGTATTTACCGCCACTCTTGAGGATAACACGGCGGCCCGCGAATTTGTCACAATGATGAAGGAAGCACCTGTTACAATTGAGATGAGTGATTATTCGGGATTTGAAAAAGTAGGCTCTTTAGGCAGAAGCCTTACGGCGAGCAACAGTCAAATGACAACAGATGCCGGTGCTATTGTACTTTACAGCGGCAATCAGATTGTTATGTTTTATGGTTCAAATTCATGGAGCTATACAATGCTCGGACATATTGACGATTTAACGGGGTGGAAGGAAGCTCTCGGTAACGGCGATATTACAGCGGTGTTCTCTATTGCGGAATAATAGCATTATTATAGCTATCAATTTTTGCTTCTTGTATAATCGATAAGATTATTACATATATAACAAAAACGAGAGAAGAGATGTCAATATGACGAAAACAAAGAAAAGCATAGCCTTTATAACGGCTATTGCAGTGGCTTGTCTTGCATTCGGACTGTTCGTATGGCAAGAAAGCAAACCCAATGGCGATTCGGCTCTTGCGGCGAGTGAGGAGCAGATTTTAACTCTGCAAATCGGCAATCCGCAAATGACGGTAAATGGCGAGGAACGCGAAATTGACCCCGGACGCGGAACAGTTCCCGTGCTCGTGAATGACGCGAGGACACTTCTGCCCGTGCGGGCTGTTATCGAGGCTGTAGGCGGCACGGTCGAGTGGGAAGCAGACACAAACACTGCTGTTCTGACATACGGGAACGACGTGATCAGGCTTACGATAGACAGCACGACCGCGTATTTAAATGGCGCGGCACACACGCTTGACGTCGCGCCGACCACAATTAACGACCGTACAATGCTTCCGATACGGTTTATCGCGGAGAGCTTTAAGTTTACGGTAGAGTGGAACGGCGATACGCAAACGGTAACTATAACCGTTCCGGAAAAGGAGGACGAGCCTATGGAAACGGTAAATGTAACAACAGCTCCTGCGGCAGCATCGACAACCGCCGTAGGCGGACAAACATCAGGCGCGCCTGTTGTTTACATGACAACGGAAATCACGCCGGAAGCGCTTGTAAAAATTTACGAGCAATTAGGCTTTAACGCCGAGGGTAATGTGGCGGTCAAAATGTCCACCGGCGAGCCGCCCAACAGCAACTATTTAAGACCCGAGCTTATCGGTGATCTGGTTCAGAAGGTAAACGGAACAATAGTAGAATGTAACACGGCTTACGGCGGTTCGCGAAGCGAAACGGCTGCTCATAAGCAGGTCGCCGAAGATCACGGCTTTACAGCGATCGCAAACGTGGATATTATGGACGAGGACGGCTCAATGACTATTCTCGTTCCCGCTCCCAAAGGCGGAGCTTCGACGATAACCGAGGATTATGTCGGAGCGCACCTTGCAAACTATGACTCGCTTATCTCACTCGCCCACTTCAAAG
>CANPWW010000084.1 GCA_947585115.1 uncultured Monoglobus sp. | reverse complement strand
ATGGGCTATATTTTAAATATGCTGCAAAATTTTCAGATGGCATTGGAAGACGCCGCGGACGACGCCTTTTGTCAGCGTCTTTACGAGGATTATCTGAATGACGATGATCCCGAAAAAAATGAAGGCGTTGAAATAGAGAAATTTGCCGAAGATCTGGGGATCAGCTTATGAAATACAGGATCATACTGCTGAAACGCGCGCGTAAGTTTATCGAAAAACAACCGAGAGATATGCGGGAAAAGATT
This sequence comes from uncultured Monoglobus sp., assembly GCA_947585115.1. Classification (GTDB taxonomy): domain Bacteria; phylum Bacillota; class Clostridia; order Monoglobales; family Monoglobaceae; genus Monoglobus. The sequence continues at coordinate 7,497 of CANPWW010000084.1, read as the reverse complement.
TTAAGGGAAATATACAAACTGCCTGACGGAGATGTGAAACCGTTAAAAGCTCATAAAAATGTATACAGGCTGAGGATCGACAACATAAGAGTAATATATACGATCGAACGCGATATAATAACGATTACCGTAAGCGACGCGGGCAGCCGCGGACAGATATACAAACGATATTGATTGAATTTAGCTGAGGCATAGCGGTGGTTATGCCTCCGCAGTTTTTTTATTCGCCGCGAATAAATCGGCTTGAATTTGTTGTATTTTTAAATTTTCATTGACATTTTTTGAATAATATGATATGCTGAGTGTGTCACATAAGTTAATATTTTACTTGAACTAATCGGTGTATTTTTGCGTTTGGCAAAAATGTACGCTCTATTTTCATATACCGATTATTTCAGGTTAGAAACTTGTGTGACAACAATCGGGGCTAACATTTTTCGTGTATGGTTTCGATTGAGGCCATACACTTTTTATTTTAGGAGGTACATTTTTATGAAAAGAGTTTTATGTTTAGCATTGGTATTGACAATTGTTTGCGCTTTAATTACGTTTATGCCCGCAACCGCCGCGACAATAATAGACAGTGACGACTGCGGCGCGCAAGGCGACAATGTGAAATGGACACTTGACAGCGACGGCACGCTGACGATAAGCGGTGAGGGGGATACAATGGATATTCGTGATGGTCACGGGTTTCCTCTTTGGAGCGCCGAGAAAATAAAAAAAGTAATAATCCAAGAGGGTGTTACAAGTATAGCCGATGGAATGTTTAGTAGATTTTCTGATAAAATGTCTTATAATTCCCCAATTTATGATTATCCTAATATAACCGAAATCAAAATACCCGGCAGTGTCAGAAGTATCGGAGGCAGCGCATTTAGTGGTTGTGTAAATCTTACCGAAATAAAAATCCCAGACGGGGTCACATACATAGACAATGGCGCTTTTAAAAATTGTAAAATGCTGGCAAATATTACGTTGCCGGACACAATATCGAAGATTTCAAGAGTTGCTTTTGAAAACACTGCATACTATAATAATCAATCAAATTGGACAAACGGCGTTTTATATGTCGGAAAATATCTCATAGAAGCAAAACCTGATTTAGTAAAAGGCAAATATGAAGTCAATCCCGGAACTATCGGTATTGCAGACTACGCTTTTGAAAATTGTAATAATCTTAAAGAGCTTGTAATACCAAACGGACTGAAATATATCAATGATGACGTTGTGTTTGGATGCACAAATCTTTCAAAAATAAATATGCCTGACAGCGTATTGAAGTGCGATTCCGGATTTTATGGCACAGCTTATTATAATAATAAACAAAATTGGGAAAACGGCGTTTTATACATTGACAACCACCTCATAAGAGCAAATCCTGACGAATTGGCAAGCAGTTATCAAATCAGACAAGGAACAAAAACTATAGGAGGGTTTGCGGGTTGCTACAATCTTGAGAGTATTTCAATCCCAAACAGCGTTGTAAGAATTGATGATGGAGCTTTTAAATATTGCGACAAATTAACAAATATAAATATTCCAAATAGCGTAAAATCCATCGGGGAAGAAGCTTTTTATGGCTGCGCGTTTACAAGTATAGCGTTCCCAAACAGTATAACCGAAATAGAGTTCGGAACTTTAAGTTATTGTCATAATTTAAAAAGCATGTATATTCCAAGAAGTGTAAAAAAGATTGGACGACTTCCGGGCTGTGAAAATCTCACCGATGTTTATTACAAAGGAAGCAAAAGCGAATGGGATTTAATAAATATTGTGTATCACGAATATCCTTATTCAGAAGACAGTTCATTGCTCAACGCCACGATACATTATAACTCGCCTATGCCGAGCGAGGCGACGCCTACGCCAAAGCCGACGCCTACACCGACGGTAAAGCCGACGCCTACGCCGATACCCACGTCAAAGCCGAAGCCTGTACCGACGGTAAAGCCGACCGCGGACCCGAGCGCGCCTTCGGTTGAGATCACCGAGGTATCGGATTATTTTGTAACGGCTAAAGTAAATAACTGCGATGATCCGTTCGCACAAGTGATTCTTGCGGTATACAACAAAAACGGCGCGCTGATTGATATGCAGCAAAGTTATAATTTCGGCGAGGTATATCTCTTTAGCGATTATCTGCAAAACGCGGACATAAAAGTGATGCTCTGGAGCGATACGGACAGCATGAAACCATTGGCGGAAACGACCGAAATGAGTTTGTGAAAAAATTAATTCTTCCCAATTAAATCCAAAAGGGCGGGCGGATAATATCCGCCCCTACGGTGTTTTGTATACTATTATTCTAATCACTATTCGCTAATCACTAATCCCTACGTTCCCACCTCCGTCTTTTCGCCGCCTAAGAAAATCCACCTCCTCCCCGGGAGGAGGCAAAAGGGGCGGATAATATCCGCCCCTATGGCATTGGCGCAATCCCTGCGTTCGCGTGGAAAACCTGCGTTTGGGGTTATTTATGGTCGTCATTCTCAATCAGATTGTGTTTTTGACCTTTGCCTGATTTGAACTATTCGATCCCGCTGCCGATCGTGTCAAGTTATTTTTCGTTTAGCAGGGCGGATTTGTAGCCGCCGAGTTTGGCGGTTTCCTCTTTGGAGAGTTTGGGGAACTGAGGGTCCATGTCCTCGAGAGTTTCAAGCAGGATCTTTGTCACGAGGTACCGCGTCAGCCACTTTCTGTCGGCGGGCAGCACATACCATGGCGCGGTCTTGGTGCCCGTGGCGTTTATCGCGTCCTCAAAGGCTTCGCGGTATTCGTCCCACTTGGCGCGCTCCTTCAGGTCGCTCGCCGAGAACTTCCAGTTTTTGGCAGGATTGTCTATGCGCTCCAGAAAGCGCTCCTTCTGCTTGTCCGCCGAGACGTTTAAAAAGATCTTGATTATTCTGTAGCCGTTTAAACTCAGATATTCCTCATAGTTGTTTATCATGCGGTAACGGTTCTTGAAAAATTCTTTCTCGCTCATGTCTAGGCAGCGGCTCGGCATGTTGTAGCTCTTATAAAATTTGTTGACCTTAACGGTCAGCACGTCCTCATAGTGGGAGCGATTCATGATGCCTATGTAGCCGCGCTCGGGGATCGCCTTTTCGATCCTCCACAGAAAGCCGTGGGCGAGCTCCGCCGATGTGGGCTGCTTGAAGGATGTGACTATAACACCCTGAGGATTTATTCCGCTCATAACGTGCTTTATCGTGCTGTCCTTGCCTGCAGCGTCGATTGCCTGAAGAATGACGAGCAGCCCCTCTTTTGACTCGGCGTACAGCCTGCTCTGGAGTTCTCCCAGTCTCGGCAGCATTTTCGCGGTCTTTTCTATGGTCTTTTGCTTGTCGGGTTTATACTCTTTGCCGCTAGTCGAAAGCTTTTTAAGTTCAAGCTTTTTTTCACCGTCATACATAAAATCTTTTGTTTTCATTAAAAATCACTCCTTATTATTTTATTTTATATCCGTTTTTTGATATTGTCAATATTTATATTGTTAATATTTGTCATATCGATTGATTTTTGAGAAGGTTTGTAATATAATTAAGAAAAATATTATTTGATACAGGAGAAGAATTATGTCTAAAATATTGGTTCTTGCGGAAAAGCCGTCGGTCGGCAGAGAGCTGGCGAGAGTTTTGAAATGCGCGAAAAAGGGAGACGGCTGCCTGATAGGCGACAAATATATCGTCACATGGGCGCTGGGACATCTGGTGGAACTGTGCGATCCCGAGTCCTATGACGACAAGTACAAAACATGGAGCATGGACACGCTGCCGATGCTGCCTAAGCCCATGAAGCTGCAGGTGATACGCCAGACCTCGAAGCAGTTCAGCGCGGTGAAAAAGCAGCTCAGGAGCCCCGAGGTGGGTTCGATAATAATCGCCACCGACGCGGGCAGAGAGGGCGAGCTTGTGGCGAGGTGGATAATCGCCAAAGCCGGGGTCAAAAAGCCGATAAAGCGGCTGTGGATCTCGTCTCAGACCGACAAGGCGATACGCGAGGGATTTCGGAACTTAAAGGACGGCAAGGACTACCAAAACCTGTACATGGCGGCTCAGGCACGCGCCGAAGCCGACTGGCTGGTGGGTCTTAATGTGACCCGCGCGCTGACCTGCAAGTTTAACGCGCAGCTTTCGGCGGGCAGGGTGCAGACGCCCACGCTGGCGCTGCTGGTGCGCCGCGAAAACGAGATACGCAGGTTTGTTCCCAAAGAATACTACACGATAGAGACGGATCTGGGCGGACTTTTCGTCACATGGACGGGCGAGAACGGCGGCAGCACATTCAGCCGCGAAAAAGCCGAGGCGGTGAAAAACGACATAAAGGGAAAGGAATTTCGGCTGACCTCGATGCGCCGCGCCGAAAAGCAGACGGGCGCGCCCATGCTCTACGATCTGACCGAATTGCAGCGCGATGCCAACAAGCTCTACGGCTACTCGCCAAAGCAGACGCTAAACATAATGCAGAAGCTGTACGAGCAGCACAAGGCGCTGACCTATCCAAGGACCGACTCGCGGTACCTGACCGACGACATAGTGCCGACCCTCGGCGACCGTCTGCGCGCGGTCTCAAAGGTCGAGGACGCGGCGGCGGAAATACTCAAAAAGAATTTTAAGATCAACAAGGCCTGCGTCAACAACGGCAAGGTCTCGGACCATCACGCGATCATACCCACCGAGGAGCGCGTTCCGATGATAAGCCTGTCGCAGGAGGAAAAGCGGATATACTCGCTGGTGGTAAAGCGGTTTTTGGCCTGCTTTATGCCGCCCTATAAATACATGCAGGTAAAGGCTGAGTTTAAGTGCGGAAGCCACAGCTTTAAGGCGGGCGGCCGCGAGGAGGTCTCAAAGGGCTGGAAGGCGGTGTATTCCTCCGACTATTCCTTTGACGAGGACGAGGACATGACCGAGATCCGCGTCGAGGAGCGTAAGCAGATACTGCCCAAAATGAAGGAGGGCGACAAATATATCTGCAAAAACGTGTTTATAAAATCCGGAAAGACCCGTCCGCCCGCGAGATACACCGAGGCGACGCTGCTCTCCGCCATGGAGAACCCGTCGCGCTTTGTCAGCGATAAGAACATGAAGGAGTACCTGGGCGGAGGCCTGGGCACGCCCGCCACAAGAGCCGATATAATCGAAAAGCTGTATTCCTCGTTCTATGTGGAGAAGCAGGGCAACAGCATGGCACCCACCTCAAAGGGCATCCAGCTGATTGATCTTGTCCCCGAGGATCTTAAGGAGCCGCTGCTCACCGCCAAGTGGGAGATGGAGCTTGAGCGCATCTCAAAGGGCAGGGCCGACAAAAACAAATTTATCTCGGAAATAGAAAAATACGCGTCCGATTTGGTAAAGACCGTGAAAAACAGCGAGGCGTCCTACCGTCACGACAACATGACAAAAAAGACCTGTCCCGAGTGCGGAAAATTTTTGCTTGAGGTCAACGGCAAAAAAGGCAAGATGCTGGTCTGCCAGGACAGGGAGTGCGGATACCGCCGCTCGGTCAGCATAATCACGAACGCGCGGTGCCCCGAGTGCCACAAAAAAATGGAGCTTAGGGGCGAGGGAGACAAAAAGAGCTTTTACTGCTCCTGCGGCTATCGCGAGAAGTATTCCGCCTTTAAAGAGCGAAAAAATCAGGGCGGCGCCTCGAAGCGCGACGTTCAAAATTATCTGAGGAACCAGAACAAAAAGGAGGAGGCCAACAATCCGTTCGCGGCAGCCTTCGACAAGCTGAATTTGTAATATAACAGGAAAGATTTATCATGAGTTTTCTTGACCGTATATTGTTCTATGTCTATCCCGGCGCCTGCGCCTTTTGCGGCGCTCTTATGCCGCACTCGAAAACCGGAGTGTATATCTGCCCCGAGTGCATGGAAAAGGTGCGGTTCTGCGCCCGCGGTAGCTGCTGCTCGATATGCGGAGCGCCGCTTGAGTTTGCCGCGGCGGAGGACGGACGGCGCGGAACGATCTGCCCGGAGTGCTTTTCCCTGCGGCGGAGCGGCGCGAGGCGGAGCTTTGACAGGATAATCGCCGTCTGCGCCTATGACGAAAACTCCAGCGGCGGCATAATAAAATACAAAAGAGGGCTGAGCCTCGGCTCCGCCTCGACCTTCGCGGGAATTATTGCCGCGAATATCCGCGGACGCCTGCCCGATATAAAGTTCGACTTTGCCGCGGCGGTCCCGCCCAGACGCGCAAGGATACGGGAGATCGGGTTTGACCAATGCGATCTGCTGGCGCGCAGGACAGCCAAGGCGCTTGATATCCCGTATGTCAAAGGCGCGTTCAAAAGAGCGAGAGAGGGCAAAAAACAGACCGAGCTTTCGGGCGAGGAGCGGCGCGAGAATCTGTCGGGCGCCTTTGAGACGCGGCTCGACGCGGACAGGCTCAAAGGCAAAACGATATTGGTTATAGACGACGTCAAGACCACGGGCTCGACCATGGAGGAATGCGCCCGCGCTTTAAAAGAAAAAGGCGCCGCTTATGTCTGCGGCGCCGCGATCGCGGCAACGGGCCGCGAGATAAATTAAATTTAAAACGATATCTGGGAGCTGTCGGGCAGGCTGCCCAGCACTCCGTTCTCGGCCAGCGTCTCGATGACCGTTTTGGTGACGCCCGAGCGCTGCTTGAGCTCATCTTTCGACATGAACTCGCCCTCGCGGGCCGCGTCGTAAACGGCCTGGGCCGCGGCGGTTCCCACACCCTGAAAAGCGTTCAGAGGCGGCAGTATTCTGCCGTCTTTTTCAAGGAATTTATAGGCGTGGCTCTCGTAGAGATCAACCGGAGCGAACTCTATGCCGCGCTCGTACATCTCAAGGCACACCTCAAGTATCGTGAACAGGCTCTTTTCATTGGCGGTGGCGCCGTTGCCCTTGACGCGTATTTTGCGCATCTCGGAGATAACGCCGTCCTTGCCGTTGGCCATTATCGCGGCGTCGAACAGATCGGCGCGCACGGTGTAGTACGACATATAAAACTGTATCGGATAGTGCACTTTAAAGTACGCTATGCGCACCGCCATCATAACGTACGCCGCGGCGTGAGCCTTGGGGAACATGTACTTGATCTTTTTGCAGGAGTCTATGTACCAAGTTGGCACGTCATGCTCGCGCATTGCCTTCTCGTATTCCTCGGGCATGCCCTCTCTGGCGGCCCTGCCCTTTCGCACAAACTCCATTATCTGAAACGCCATGACCGGCTCCAGACCCTTTTGGATAAGATAAACCATTATATCGTCTCTCAGTCCGATAACTTCGGAAAGGGTGGCGGTTTTGTTTCTTATCAGGTCCTGCGCGTTGTTGAGCCAAACGTCGGTGCCGTGGGACAGGCCGGATATAATAAGCAGCTCCACAAAGGTTTTCGGCATCGTGTCCACCAGCATGCCGCGCACGAAGTTGGTGCCGAACTCGGGCACTCCGAAGGTGCCCACCTTGCTGTCGATCTGCTCGGGCGTAACGCCCAGCGCTTCGGTGCCGCTGAAAATGCTCATGGT
>CANPWW010000083.1 GCA_947585115.1 uncultured Monoglobus sp. | reverse complement strand
TAATCGTCCCGCTGTTGAAAATCTAAAAAGTGCATTCTCCGGGCTGGGAGAAAGCCTTTCAAATACATTTACCGGCAACGGCGCTGGAGTAGGTTTTCTGCAGAGCCTTGCAAACACGGTTATCCCGGCTGTTTGTACAGCGTTAACCGCAGCAGCCAACGTCATCAAGTTTGTCTCGGATCATTGGAACGCCTTTGGCCCGATATTAAAAGGAGTATTGACGGCATTTCTTGCATATAAAGGAATTTCCGCGATCGCGGGCATATTTGATAAGGTTGGCGGCTCAGTAAAGCTTGTATCAACTGCGTTTTCTGCCGCGAAAAATGCGACCGGATTTCTAAGTATAATGAAGTCCATGGGCGGTGTGCTTTCAAAAGGAACAGGACTTTTGAAAGGCCTCGGTTCAGCGTTTACATTCTTATGTTCGCCCATTGGAATTGTTATCGCAGTGTTGGGTGCATTGGTAGCTGTTGGAATTCTTGTTTATAAAAACTGGGATAAAATCAAAGAAACCGCATTAAAGTGCTGGAACGGTATAAGAAATGCGTTCGGTTCTATCGGCGAATGGTTTTCTGAAAAGTGGAACGCTGTCCATGATGGAGCGGTAAACCTTTGGAACGGCGTCACTGAAAAATGGAATTCTATCAAAGATAAAGCGGTTAATATTTGGAATGGTGTACGAGAAAAATGCGGCGGTGTTATCGACGGCATAAAGAGTTATATCAGTCCAAAGCTCGACGCAATCAAACAGGCGTATGTGGAACATGGCGGGGGCTTAAAGGGTGCAGCGGCGGCAGCGGTAGAGGCGGTAAAACAAAGATTTTCTGTCGGATATGACGCATTAAATGCGCTGACCGGGGGAAAACTTGATGTCATCGTTAATGCGGCAAAAGAAAAGTTCAGCGCATTTAAAGAAAAAGCCGCTGGAGCTTGGGAAGGTATCAAAGAAAAATGGGGCTCTGCCGTGGATGGTATAAAAGGTTATATCAGCCCAAAGCTTGACGCAATCAAACAGGCGTATGTGGAACACGGCGGAGGCTTAAAGGGCGCAGCGGCAGCAGCTATGGAAAGCGTGAAGCAGAAATATTCTGTCGGATACGACGCCCTTAATGCTCTGACCGGCGGAAAACTTGGAGAGGTTATCGGCACAATCAAAGGCGGGTTCAATAAAATCAAGGAAGCAGGTTCTAATGCTCTCAAATCTATAAAAGATACATACACAGAAGCGGGTGGCGGTATTCCCGGCGCATTGGCTGTAGTAAAAAACAGTATTGAAACAGGTGTTCATGCGGTTTTCGACAGTCTGAACAATATAACCGGTGGTAGGTTTGGTAAAATCGCGACGGCGGTTCAGACTGGCTTTCAGACCATTCAAGGCATTGGAACAACTGCTTTTTCGGCAATGCAAACAGCATATCAGACTGCCGGCGGCGGCATACAAGGAGTATTCTCTGCAATCATGGCCGGAGGTCAGTCGATTTGGCAAAGCGGATTTAATTTGATGAATACCATAACAAACGGCAAAGCCGGAGAAATACTTGAAACTGTACGAAGCAAATTCCAAGCTATTAAAGACAGTATCTCAAGCAAAATTGAAGCCGCGAAAGAGGCTGTGCGATCGGCTGTTGAAGCGATCAAAGGATTTTTCAATTTCGAGTGGAAGTTACCCGATATAAAATTGCCACATTTTAGCATGACGGGACAATTTTCGTTAAATCCGCCGTCTATTCCTACAATCGGTGTTGAATGGTATGCAAAAGGCGGAATATTGACGAAGCCTACAGTTTTTGGGTTGAACGGAAATAATGCCATGGTAGGCGGTGAGTCGGGGTCCGAAGCAGTTTTGCCGCTTGATATTTTGTGGCAGAAAATGAAGGAGTTTACACAGCCGAACAGCACTACCAACAACAACAGCACAAATACAAAAATTGAGAACAACGAGTCCAACACGACCAATCAAAATTCGATTGTGCTAAATATTTACGCGCAAGATAAGACGACAAATCAAATCGTGAATGAATTAGTGCCGAAATTGAAGGGCGCGTTGGCAAATATGTAGGTGATGTAAATGTCGGTTAATATGTATCTTAGCGTTAACAACGCTTATCAAAACGGCGTGACAAGTAATACGACCGAATTGCTTGTTGTCCCGGTCATTCCGGCAAAAATCAAGGTAAATAAGCCTCAGAATTTGCAGGAATTTGAAACAGTTTCATTAAAAAAACTGTCGTTTATAGCACCGGCGGATTTAAAGAGTATTGAGTGGGAGAGTTTCTTCCCTTGTCGGGATTATCCGTATGTACGAGGCGAAAGACTGAGGGCGTTTGATTACGTTTATACAATCGACAAATGGGTAGAACAGAAACTCCCTATTCGATTAATTATCACTGGTCTGGATGATAATAATCCGGAGTCAATTTTTATGCCGTGTGCGGTTGAAAGTTTTGACTATGAAACCGGAACCGACGGTGATTTATATTACAGTATTTCATTTAAAGAATATCCAATAGACGCTGGAGAAAGTGACGGTGATGAACTTTTGAGCAAGGAATATGACGAATTGAAAGCTCTGATTGAGACAAATCGGAAAAATATAGAGGCACTTCAGAACGGATACGAAACACTGGATTCAATCCCCGCTTGGGCAAAACCTACAGTTATAGATTTAATGGAACGCGGTTGTATTCAAGGCGAGGGCGAAGTGGTTGTTGACGAGGAAACAGGAGACACATCACTTATTGCCACCAGCAATTTGAAAATGACGGAGCAAACATTAAAGTGCCTTGTCGTCAGCGATAGAGCTAACGCGTATAGAACGCGTATGGTTTACGCATATAACGACGCAAATATTCCCGCATACGCGAAGCCGCTGCTTAGTTGGCTGATGTCAAAAGGTTTTATACGCGGAGACTCTCCGGATCCGGAGAACGCACGAATGAACTTGACGGACGACATGCTTAATATGCTTGTTGTACTGGCCCGAGGCGGCGCGTTCGGAGATGAAGCGCGACAGATACAGCAGGGGGCGGACGGAAGCTAAAATCGAGGTGATAAAATGGCGACTGCGAAGGAGTTTGTCGAAAAAGCGTGGAGCCAGAAGGGTACAACTGAGAGTGGCGAGAATATAACGAAATATGGCGAATGGTTCGGACTAAACGGCGAGCCGTGGTGCGCTATCTTTGTTTGCTGGTGCTTCGATCAGGTCGGTATGGGCAGTGTTATGCCGAAAACTGCAAGTGCTGCGGCGTTCGCATATTACGCCGAAAAAAATGGTAAAGGTACATTTCACGCGCAAGGCAGCTCGTATCAGCCCAAAATGGGCGACCTATTTATCAAGGCATACAACGGCAGTGATTTTTCAAATAACGGTCACATCGGCATTTGTTACTCCGACGCCTCAGGCGGAAAATTTACCTCGATCGAGGGCAACAGCTCGAACCGTGTCAACTCGCAGACGTTGAATGTTTCCGATTATTGCTATGTTACGCCGCCTTTTTCCGGCAGCAGCAACGTACAATATACAGCATTCCCGAGATATGAGCTCTCTGAGTCAGCTATCAAAGATATTGCAACCTGTATCACCGGTGAGCAAGGCGGCGACGATGTGATGGCCTGCCGGCAAGAGGCGTCGCAGATTGCAAATCTTAATGAAGTTACATATGGACGCTCAAATACAGAAGACAATGTGCTCAAGACGCTTCACGGAGGGTGGTACAGTTCGGATAGTTGGAGTAGAGACTGCACTCAAGCGGCGATCGATGCCGTGAAGTTTGTTTTATGCGAGGGTAAGCGCGTACTGCCACGCTATGTGACCGAGCATGATATGTTTCCGCTTGACGCGGCGATCTCCGGGCATTGGAATAATGGCAACTCGGAAGATCGGAGTCAGTACAAGTCGCACGAGACTACTATCACACAAAATCCGGGCCGCTTTAAGGGCGGCGGAGCGTCATATACGTTTTATACATTTTTCGGATCGAACAAAGACAAAGATGTCGCAGGCTACTATCCGAAGGACTACGAAAAATATAAATCGGACGTGCCATGGACCGAGGGTGCCGACAGCAACGGTGGAGCTGCCGCTGAAAAGGAATATCATTTTGAAGATACAAACGAGAAAATTCCAATTCATCCGCTGTTATTTGACTTGCCTCCGATTAATGATGTTCCCGATGATTTCAATATATTTATATATTCTGTATCGTTGGGTGAAACATTTAATGTGACGTCCTATATGGGAAAAGTTGAATGGCATAATTCTATTGATGAAATTGCTACGTCAATGTCATTGGCAATTGCCAAGCCACAGCAAGAATGGCAGAAATTCTATGTCCCGGAAATGGGTGACATTGTGAGACTGTATACAAACACCGAGGTTTTTAGAGGAATAATTAAGGACGTTGACGACAGCGAGGAATTTGAGAAGAAATATACCATATATGACGCCGGGTGGTATTTGAACAAAAATGAAGATACATATCAGTTCAAAAATATTACCGTTCGTGAGTGTATTACAAAAATCCTCGGAGATTTATCAATCCCGATTGATAGTATATCGGGATTGACGCCCGCAGGAGATGAGCTCGACGCCGCGACTGTATCTGATATGTATCTCGATAAGAAGCTTTCGGAAATAATCAAAGATTTCATGGACAATAAACTGGAAGCGTGGTTTAATTTTGATTTTACGCCAAAAGGTTTCCGGTTATATGTTGTTGGAACAGAACAGGCGTGGCCAGAGTTCAGAGTGTCATCGAATTCAAAACTGTTGAGCAGTATTGAATATCGCGGAAAGGACACGCACACGTTGAGTATCGACGAGAGCAAGACTGCGGTCAAGGTTATTTCAGATACTGACGTCCTTGCGACTGTCCGCTCCGACGCCCAATATGAGCGCCATGGATTTATTCAAGAAGTTATACAAGTAAATCCCGACGAATTGCAGGAGGACGCGGAGGCCTATGCGCTCGGAAAGCTTAACGAATTACACGGTCCCACAGAGCAATATTCGTTTGAAATGGTTGAGGCGTTGAATAGTTATACTCGTGCCGGACAAGCTATTGTTTTGAGTAATTATTTCTTTATAATTACGAACACGGACCATACCGTTGAGAAAGGAATGCACAAAACAAAACTCGTTGTCGAAAGGATTGAAAGAATTGCCGACGAATCAACAGACGCCACAATTAAGACCGACCAAGGATGATAGCTCGGGTATTGTTGAATTGGCGAAAATGTTTAAAGCCAGAGACAATGACAAGCCGAATGAGCCTATATTTGGCACTATAACGTCTTTAACGCCGATACAAATTCAGCTCGACGGCAAAAAAGTCTTGGTTGAAGGGAAAAATATCGCGTCCATAATAGACCTTTACGAGACTGACTCATTTGGGAATTATGTTAACCTCAATCGTCGCGTTGCGATGTTTATGTTCAACACAGGGTATATAAATAGTATGCCGGATTTTCTGGTTCTGGGGGTGTTACGATGATTGAAACCGTTCCTGCCGATTTAGTACATACATCGCCGGTCTTTGATTTTGAGCAGGGCGAATTTGTTACATTAAACGGCAAAATCAAAACGGCTGTTGGGTCTGAAAGCGTTATAACATGGACGCAGAAGGTTATCCGAACAGAGCTAAACAGATACGGAATATACAAGGGCACCGGTTTCGGCGTTCGTTTGGAAGAATATCTTGTCGGTCACATATTCCCGAAAGATTATATACGCGCAGAGATTGGAAATAGCATTAAAACGGCGCTTTTGAAACACGATGGAATTCGCGATGTTAGAATTGATGATATTCAAATTGATGGTTCAAAATTGACTTGGGATATTACGGAATTCTTGACGTCGGGTGCAATGCTGAGTGTGAGAGGTGAATTGTAAAATGGCGGAAATGTACACAAGCGATAATATATTGAAACGAATGCTGGAACATACCGAGCCCGGATATGACAAAAGTGCCGGCGGATTTATATATGATTCACAGGCTCCCGTGGCTGATGAGTTGGCAGCGTATCACACCGAGATTGAAAACAAGAACGACAGACATTTTCTCGACACAGCATACGGAGAAGATGTTGATAGATATGTCGGTGACTATGGCATGGAGCGCAAAAAGGCGGAGAAAGCTGTTGGAGAATGTACGTTCATCGGGTCGCCCGGCTCGGCCATAAAAGTCGGAGACAGGGTTGCTGATGTTAACGGTCTGATATTCTACGTCACCCAAGCCGGAGTGGTGGGCGATAACGGAGAGGTCACGCTGCCGATTGAATGCGCTTCGGCAACAGCGAACGGAAACTGTGAAATAGGCGAGATCAATCAAATGCCGGTTACAATTCGCGGCATAATACAGGTCACGAACCGCAAGGCAACGGGCGGCGGGGCCAGTACCGAGACTGATAATGAACTGAAAGAACGGTTCCGAAACCGCATGAAGCACAAATATGTAGCTGGTAGCGCACCGTGGTATGAGGCGGAAGCCGAAAGTGTTGACGGTGTGCCGAACGGCGGCGCTAAATGTGTTCCAACATGGAATGGCGGCGGTACGGTAAAATTGATCGTTCTTAACTCCGATTTTCAACCGGCAGAGGATGTATTATTGGACAAAGTCAGAAATCATTTTATCCCTCCGATCGTCGGCGCTATATTAACAGTAGTAACCGCTGCACCCATGAAAATTAACATTAGTGTAGATGTCGTGACCAGTCCGGACAGTGATCGCGAGAAAATCATGAGTGATTTTTCCGAAAAGGTTAAGGAATATTTTAAAACATTCAAGAATGACGGAGGAACAATCGTCATTAAATATATTGGAAATCTTCTGTTTTCGGTAGAAGGTGTCGAAGATTATGATAATCTGAAATTAAACGAACAAGACGGCAATATCGTTATCGCAGAGACTTCGGAGCAAATTCCTGTCCTCGGGGGTGTGACGTTTGGATAACATAATAATGAAACGTTGGCCTCCGTATTTTCGCCGATCCGCAATTATGTGGGGTATTGCCAAAGGTCAGGTCGCCGCGCTTGAAGAATGTGCCGAAAACGCAGTAATTTTTGATCGCGAATTATATATTTTAACTGCGATCAAAAATCTTGACCGTTGGGAAGCCGATTTAAACCTTGAAACGCCGCCAATGATGGACGATTACAACCGATGGCTTGAATTGCGGCGAGCAAACATTTTGGCGAAAAAAATCGGATATAACGTCCCGTGTACGAAAGTTTTGGTTGAAACGACTGCTGAATACTTCACCGACGGCCACGTCACAGTTGAAGAAAGTTATTATAAAGATTATGTTTTAATGCTTAAATTTCATAAAATTGGCGTTCCTACATTATTAAAACAGCTTTTGGCGGCAGTTTCTGAAATAAAACCCGCACACATGCTCATGCGAATTGATTTACGTTCGCGCACATGGGGCGACGTATTTGACGGTACGCAGAGCTGGAGCAGCGCACAGAAATACACATGGCGCGATGTCAAATGGAAGGAGGATATTTTGAATGAAGGACTCTAATAATTATAAATTTAAGGTTCCGGAGTTTGGCGATCCGGCAGATATACGCGTCGTCGGCGAAAGCATTGAGGCTATTGATGAAAAAATTCATGATCGAGAGGTCGAACAGAAGAAACACCGCGAGGCGGAGGTTATTGATCATCCGGACGGGTCGGTGACGTTGGCGAAGCTGGCTGATGATGTATTGAACGCAATGCTCCGAGCTGAATATGACGCGGATCACAAGCGGCTTATTCTCACAGGCGGTGCAGGCTCGGGCGGCGGAGGCGGCTCTGCTTCGCTGCCGATTGCCACAGCCGATGTGCTTGGCGGTATAAAAATCGGCGCGGGGATAGATATGGATGACGACGGCACGGCGAATGTTAAACCCGACGTTCGCGCCGACGAGATAATGACCGCTGAAGAAGCAGCGGAGATCATCAACAGAGTATTCAGCGAGGAGGGATTGTTGTGAGAGAAATATCGGAAATATCAGTACAATCACTGGGCGAGACGTTTGAATTGGCCGATGCTACGGCGCGTAAATTCGGCGTAAACACTGTATACCCGATCGACATTAACAAACGCGGCAGCGGCAATAATATTTTATATATCACCGTGCCGGGCGTTGAGTCGTATGACGACATGGACGGAAAATCGGTGGCGCTGAACACGGGCATATACTGTGTTCAGTGGGACGAACCGCAGACGGTTTACATAAATATTAACGGCCTGGGCAGTAAGGCGTTATATCGCCCGCTGCCGACTAATGCCAGCGCAGACTATGACGATAGACAGTACAACACCACAAAATAC
>CANPWW010000082.1 GCA_947585115.1 uncultured Monoglobus sp. | reverse complement strand
AAAGATGCCGCACAACTTTTCTGATTTGTCAAGTGTTTTTTTGAAAAAATTTCAAAAAAAGAACCAAGTCCTTTTTCCGGACTTGGTTCTTTGCCGTCATTCTTAACTTAATGACATTGTCCTGCCCGGGAGGGTTTTTCTAGAGGCAATAAATAGGCGCCCCCTCGGGGGAGCTGTCGGGCAAAGCCCGACTGAGGGGGGGGGGGATCCCTAATCACTATTCGCTAATTGCTAATTGCTAATCGCTATGTTGGCCGCGTAGTATCTGCCTTTGAGCGCCATAAGCTCGGCGTGGGTGCCGCTTTCGCAGATCTCGCCGTTGTGTATGACGATTATGTTGTCCGCGTCGCGGATCGTGGACAGACGGTGGGCTATGGTAATGCCTGTGCGGTTTTCCATAAGGTTGAGCAGCGCCCGCTGAATGTCCTTCTCGGTCTTGGTGTCGACCGAGCCGGTCGCCTCGTCGAGCACCAGCACCGGGCTGCTGTGGAGCAGAGCGCGGGCGATCGCGATAAGCTGCCGCTGACCCATGCTCAGACTGTCGCGGCTGCCCGAGACCATGGTGTCATAACCGTTGGGCAGTCGGCGTATGAATCCGTCGGCTCTCGCAAGGCGCGCCGCATCTATCACCTGCTCGCGCGAGGCGTCGGGACGGGAATATCTGATATTGTCGAGTATGGTCCCGGTAAACAGGCAGGTGTCCTGCAGCACCACCGAGAAGCATTTTTCAAGGCTCTCGCGCTTTATGTCGCGGATATTCACGCCGTCAAGCAGGATCTCTCCGCTGTCAGCGTCGTAAAACCGCGTCAGCAGATTTATGATCGTGGTCTTGCCCGAACCGGTCTCGCCCACAAGCGCCGCGTTCTCTCCGGGGCGGACCTTTAATGAGATGTTTTTCAACACCGGCCTTCCGGGAATATACGAAAAGCACACGTTTTTAAACTCAATCTCGCCCCTCATGTTGTCCATGCTCACGGCGCTTTTGCTGTCGGGCGTTTCCTCGTTCTCGTCAAGTATCTCGAACACGCGCTCAGCGCCCGCCAGAGCCGACTGGATGTTGTTGAACAGACCCGCTATCGAGTTGAGCGGCGTGGCGAATTGCTTTGAGTATGTCATAAAGCTGACCGCCGTGCCGATAAGCAGCCCGTGCTTGGCGCACAGGATGCCGCCCACCGTGGCGGTGATCGCGAATGTCAGATTGTTGATTATGTTCATCAGCGGCATCATATATCCGGCCCATGTCTGCGCCGCTGTGCCGCTCGCCCTGAGCTCCTCGTTTATCTCTTTGAATTCCTCAAGCTTGGCGTCCTCCTTCGAGAAGGTTTTTATCATTTTAAGGCCGTATATGCTTTCTTCGATAATTCCGCCCAGCTCGCCCAAAGCGCGCTGCTGCCTGTAAAAATTGCCGCGGCTCCTTGAAGCTATGACTTTAGTCAGCAGAAATACCATCGGCACGCACACAAGCACCGTCAGCGTCAGCGTGACGCTGAGCGACAGCATAACAACAAGCGAGCCGATGAGCGTCAGCGCCGCCGATGCCAGCTGCGTGGCGGATTGGGCGATCGTGCCGCTTATCGTGTCGGTATCGTTGGTGAGGCGGCTCATGGTGTCGCCCCTTTGGGTCGTGTCAAAGAATCCCAACGGCAGTTTCTGGAGCTTGGCGAACAGCTCGGAGCGCAGCGCCGATACCAGTTTCTGCGACACCTTGAGGATCGTCACCGAACTGATCGTGTTTATGACCCAGTTTGTTATGTAAAGTCCTACGATTATCGCTGTCATGGTGTAAAGCATACCAAGATCCACCCGCATGAGTTCGGGCACAAACGCGTTGAACGCTTTTCCCACATAAAGCGGGATCAGCACCGATATGCCCGACGACATCAGCGTGAGGACCACCGCCGCGATAACCGGCTTTTTGAATTTCATATAAACGGACATCAGGCGGATCAGCGTTCCCTTTTGGTTCTTGGCGCGCTCGTTGTTCGAGAACCGCGCCACGCCGCCGACCTTCGGGCCGCCCATGCGCGGCATTTCCGCCCGTTTGCGTTGATTCGCGTCGGCCATGCTACACCACCTCCACCGTCTGAGAATCGTATATGTCCCGATATATCGGGCAGGTTTCAAGCAGTTCCTCGTGCCTGCCCAGCCCCGCGAGGGCGCCCTCGTTGAGCACAAGAATCTTATCGGCGTCCATAGCGGCCGAGCATCGCTGAGTGATAAGTATAACTGTGCGTTCGCCGCCGGATATGTTTTGCTTTACCTTTTTTTCGGTTATCGGATCGAGCGCGCTTGTGGCGTCGTCCAATATGAGTATCGGCGCGTTTTTCATCAGCGCGCGGGCGATCGAGATACGCTGCTTCTGACCGCCCGAGACATTGACGCCGCCGCTGCCCAAAAGACTGTCGGCGCCTTTTTTCATGTTGAAAACAAAGTTCGCCTCCGCGGCTTTTAGGGCGGCGGTTGTACGCTCGTCGGGCGCGCTCGGGTCGGCCCAGTTCACGTTGTCGCGCACGGTTCCCGAAAACAGGGTCGCCTTCTGCGGCACGGGCGCGACCGCGCCGCGCAGATCGGAAATTTTTATGTCCCTGATGTCAATGCCGTCAACCAAAATTTCGCCGTCCGTTACGTCATAAAGCCGAAGCAAAAGCCACGCGACCGTTGATTTGCCCGAGCCCGTGGGGCCGATTATCGCGATTCTTTCGCCCGGCTCGACCATAAACGACAGGTTCTTAAGCGACGGCAGACCGCTGGAGCCGGGATATGAAAACGTCACGTTTTTAAACTCGACCCCGCCCTTGATTTTCGGTGACGCGCCGATATCCTCAAAATCATCGGCGCTGCTCAGTACCTCGCTGACCCTCTCGACCGAGGCGCGCGTTCTGACAAACGTGTTGAATATGTTTGTTATCATCATCAGTGATGACAGGATTTGGGTCATATACACGATAAACGCCGAGATCTGGCCCGGCTGCGTCAGTCCGAGGCTGAAAAGATGACTTCCCAGCAGCAGCGCCGCGCCCGTGGCGAAACCCACCGCCAGAGTCAGGATCGGCGATATAAGCGTTATCACTATCTGGGCGCGCACTCCTTTTTTGTAAAGGTCGGTATTTTTGAGTTCAAAACGCTCGGTCTCCTCGTCGTATGTGCCGAAGGCCTTAACCAGCCGAACGCCCATCAGGTATTCCTCGGCCGCGCTGTTCAGCGCGTCCATTGATTTTTGGAGCTTTCGGAACGCGGGATGCGACAGCCTCATGCTTATAAACAGCAAAACGCCCACGACCGCCACCAGAGAATAAACGATCACACTCATGCGGAGATTCAACATCGAGGCGAGGACTATGCTGCCCAGGCAGGTCAGAGGCGCTTTGAAAAATATCCGCATGGTGCCGTTGGCGAACTGTGTCAGCTGCGTCACGTCGCCCGTCATGCGGATAATAAGAGAGCCGCTTTCCAAACGGTCGCAGCTCTCCTGTTTTAAATTCAATATTTTTTTGAAAAGATCGTAGCGCAGCTCGGCGCCGAAGCCCTGGGAAGTGCGGCTTGCCAAAATGTTTCTGGACGCGGCGAAAACCGCGCCGAGCGCCGTTATCAGAATCATGCGCAAACCCCAGAAGTATACGGCCGAAACGGAGCCGCCGCCTATGCCCTCATTGATAATGTGCGACATCAACGTCGGGCCCATAAGGTCGCAGAGAGCCTCAAACGCCACGCATATGACCGCGGCGAAAAATCCCCATTTATACTTTCCGAAATAGTGCGCATACAGCTTCAAACAAGCGCCTCCAATCTTCGAAGCCCTTTTAATTCTCCGAAATCAATCCTCTTGTCATCTTCGCGTCAAGTATTCTCATCACGCTCTCGTCTATCCTCTCGACCGATATCGCGCCGTTTTGCACCGCGGTGCCGATAGCGTAGTGCGCCTCGTTTATGTCCGAGGGCATGAGCAGAATGTCAACTCCGGCCTGAACCGCCGATACGCATGCGTCGGTAGTGGTGTATATATTGCTGATAGCGCCCATGTTCAGCGCGTCTGTGGTAACAACTCCGCTGAATCCTATATCGTTTCTCAGCATCGAGATCATCATCGACGAGAGCGATGCCGGGACATCGTTTCCGGTGATCCCGGGAACCGAGATATGTCCCACCATGGCAAAGTCAGCATCTGCCTGCGCTGCGGCTGTAAAGGGCACGAATTCGGCGGATTTAAACTGCTCAAGCGTCCTGTTTGTCTTTACGAATCCGTTGTGGGTGTCGCCGCTTGACGAGCCCATGCCGGGGAAGTGCTTCACGCAGGCACTTGTTCCCTCGTTCTGCATGGCTGTTATCTCGCTCGCTACCATCGAGGCCACGAGATTCGGGTCTGAGCCGAACGAGCGGCTGCCCAGCGCGGAATCGCTCACTATATTCACATCGGCAACAGGAGCAAAGTCCACGTTAAAGCCGAACTCTTTAAGATTCGCGCCGAGAGACGTTCCCGCCTCAAACGCGGCGTTGGTGTCGCCGGTGTTTCCTATATCGCGCATCGAGGATATCACGGGGAATCCGATATCGGCCTTTCCCAGACGCGAAACGGTTCCGCCCTCCTCGTCAACGCCGATAAACAGCGGAGTTTTGGCAAAGCTCTGAGTGTTGGCGATCATCTGCTTGACCTGATCCGCGCTCTCGATGTTTTGGGCGAAGTAGATCAGACCGCCGACCGGATAGGTCTCAAGGGCGCTTTGAGTAGCCTCGCCCGCCGATGTGACGCGCTCGACCCCGGTTATGCTCTCGGGAGTGACTATCATCATCTGATATATTTTTTCGTCAAGGGTCATAGCGGCAATTCTGTTTTTGAGGCTGTCAAGCCGAGCGTGCGCGCCGATATACGCCGATTTTGTGGGATTGTCCCACTCAACGTCATATCCGTAGGCCTCGGACACGGCGCGCAACGGGATCAGCGTTCTGTCGCCGCTGGCGCTGAACACGGGCGCCGCGTCCAAAGCGACGCTTTTGTTATCAACATACATCGTTCCGCTGCCGATAGTCAGACTGACCGACACTCCGTCCTTAACGCCTATCGCGGTCCTTGTGCCCGAATCCCAGCTGACCGCGGCTCCCAGCGCCTCAAAAATCGCGCGCATCGGCACCATGGTCCTGCCGCCGAGTATAACAGGCTCCGAGTCAAAAGCGAGCTTTTGGTCGTTTACATACACCGTCACTTTGTTGTTTTCTTCCGCGTAAGCCGAGAGCGCGGGCGCCGTAAACGCCGCGCAAAAAATCAAAAGTCCGATCAAAAATTTCTTCATATAAAAAACCCTCTTTTCACAGGCAAAATTTCAGTATCATATTTAATTGTACACCATTTAAAACCATAAGTCAAATAATTTTATCCCATAATAAAGCAAAATTTAATAAAAAATTCAAAAAAATTTTATTCAGTTTTTCAAAATTTACCCTTGACAAACCTATAATAATATACTATAATATAAAAGTTCCTGCGCGGAGCAATAACGCTATGGACCTTTAGCTCAGTTGGTTAGAGCAACCGGCTCATAACCGGTCGGTCCGGGGTTCGAGTCCCTGAAGGTCCACCATTAACACACATAGACGAACTTCGGTAATCGTTTTGATTATCGGGGTTCTCTTTATTTTTCATATACTCTTTTACTTCTTCGGCTGTGATGCAGCGTTCTCCGTCGCGGTAGTTAAACATAATCAGCAGCTTATCATTGTAAACATATATTGAATTTACAAAAGTGTCAATAAGCGCCTGCATTTCTTTATTGTCGGTCCGATTTGCGTTCCTCAATTGTTTTAACCAATATTTGATTTGTTCCTTTGTCAAAACAGGACGGGAGATCTCTTCAAGAGCAATTTGGTTTTTAAGTTTGTCTCTCTCTGCCTCCGAGTGTTTAAGTGCTGATGTTATTGAGTCTGAAATCACGCCTCTCTTGATGGCGGTAATTATATTTTCGATTTCCTTTTCTGTCTGCCTAAGGCTGTTTTTCATTATAAAAAGCTCGGTATTTTCATTGGTTTGCATTGCATAACAGGTGTCAACGATATTGTTGATTAAATCAGAATCATTAAGAATTTTAAAAATAGCATTGATTACTATTTCTTCGATCAAATCCTTTTTGATTCGTTTTTTGTTACAGGTTTTCTTGGTTTTTGCGGAGTTGCAATGATAATATCTGTACTTAACTCCGGTTTTACCGGAACCGCTGACGCCGCACATATGGTCTCCGCAATGTCCGCAGTATATCTTACCGGTCAGCAAATATTTTTCTTTAACACTTTTGAAATGAGCCGGTTTTTTATGGTTGAATTCGAGACGTTTTTGACATTTATCAAATACTTCCTGTGAAACCAAAATCGGAAAAACATTTTCAACTACCGTGTCTCGAAAGCGATACTCGCCCAAATATCGCCTGTTTTTGAGTATTCCTGTCACAAAGTTATAATTCGGAATTTTGCCTGTTTGGTTTTTGACACCTTGCGCTTGGAGACTTTGCAAAATCTCTTTTACGCCATCACCGCTCGAATATCGTTCAAAAATATTTCTCACTATCTTTGCGTTAACAGTATGTTCCTGAAAACAGTTATTTTCGTCAACAACGTATCCGAACGTCACAATGCCGCCATTGTATTTACCTTTAAGTGCGTTTTCTTTCATGCCTCTGGTGACCTTTTGAGCCAATTCCGCAGAGTAGTATTCAGCGTAGCCTTCAAGCATGGATTCGAGGATTATTCCCTCCGGACCTTCGGATATTGCCTCTTTTGCCGATACGACTTTAACTCCGTTCTTGCGCAGCATTGCCTTGTAGTGGGCTGAGTCGTATCTGTTCATTGCAAACCTGTCCAGTTTCCAAACAAGAACTATATCAAATAATCCTTTGGTGCTGTCCTTGATCATTCTCTGAAACTCGGGCCTGTTGTCTGTATTTGCGGATAGCGCTCTGTCTATGTATGTCTTGATAACGACCATATCATTCCTGTCGGCATATTCCTTGCATTCTCTGAGCTGCCCCTCTATGCTTTCCTCACGCTGATGGTCTGAGGAATACCTCGCGTATATTACCGCGTTCATTATTTATCACCGTCCAAAAGTAGGTTATATAAAGATTTTTTCAACTTTTCATTTAAAGGCGATTCCGGGTCAAAGCACATATCTATGAATTGCTTGAACTGTTTGTTATCTGTGTCAACCCTGGGAGTGAACTCATAATCTATTCCCTCAGGCACATTTGTTCTTAAAAACAGATAATCCATAGACACATTAAAGTAGTCCGCATACTTCAAGAAAATCTCGCATGGCGGCTCGGACTGGTCGTTCTCGTATCTATTGATCGCCGACTGAGATGAGCCGATAATTTTAGCGAATTTCTCCTGAGACATCATAGTGCTTTTCCGCAGCGTCCTTAACCTTTCCCCTATACCTTTCATAACCAACCCTCCTGAACATTTTAATAATAATATTATAACCCGATAACAACTTATTGTCAACCCTAAAGCTCTGGTTTTATTCAAAAATCGTTTTACAAAATACGGTATTTATTTTAAAAACAAAACAACAAAAGTATAGAATTATATTTAAAATTTAAAAAAGGGTTTGGGAATATCCCAATATAAAAAATTGTAAGTGTGGCCACACATGCTGTGCTTGCTATTCCACGAAAATAGCAAGTCGGGAAATTATATTTTCCGTAAGTGTGTACACACTTGCTGTGCTTGCTATTCTTCAAGAACAGCAAGTAAGCAATTTCAATTTTTGCCAAAAGGGTACTCTTTGGCTTTGCTTGCTATATTGCAATTTTTTAAAAATAATACTAACTTAGAATTAATTTTGCCAAATGTTAGGATTTATATTAATTTTGTCAAAATCGGTCGAGAACTGTTTTGATCGGAATTAATTTAATATTCTTTTTTCGGTATTTACACCTTCACACTCGGATAAGCTCGAAATTTTTAGAAAAGTTTTTTGAAAATTCTTTTGCTTTTTTGCCTCTTTTTCCGTTACTTATAGTAAAGAGAAAATTCAAAAGCAGAAAAATCCCTCTTGGTTGCTCGAATAAGCACGAAAATTTTGGATAAGTTTTTCCGTAAAACATGGCCCATTTTTTGAATTTTTTTGTTACTTATATGTGTAGGGGAAAATTCAAAAGGCTTGAAATTCATTTCGAATACTCGAATAGGCTCGAAATTTTTGGAAAAGTTTTTTCAAAAAATCTCGCCTGTTTTCGGCTTTTTATCGTTACTTATATTAGAGGGGTAAATTTTGGGAGTTTTATTCACGAAGGAGGTGATATAAGATGTACAGCGAGTTACCGCCTATTGAACGGGTGAACGGAGCTTTGATCAGGCTCAGTCCCAATCAGAGAAAGCGCGTTAAGGCATTGATCCGCAGGGAATGCTGCAACTACAGCGACAGCCTTTGTGTAGTTCTTGATTGTGAGTGCGTGCAGAGCAACTCATATTCATTATGCTGCAAATGGTTCAGACGCGCGGTTCTCCCGCAGGACAAGTCCTTGTTTGCCGAGATAATAGAAAAAGGACAAGCCAAACGCTGCGTTATCTGCGGCGCGGCATTTGTGCCAAAGTCGAACAGAGGCAAATATTGCGAGAAATGTGCCAAAAAGGTTCGCA
>CANPWW010000081.1 GCA_947585115.1 uncultured Monoglobus sp. | reverse complement strand
CCACCTTGACAAGGACAGCTTGAGGCGAAACTTTTTATTTTTAAGAAAAGTGTCACCCATCATTGACAATTGTACAATATAATCCGACAAGCATAGATTCATAATGTTGACAACAGAAATTAAAAGCGGTATAATTTAATTTGTAACAAACGCGCCGAGCCGCAAGGCGGTATTTAATCAGGGATTACAAAAGGAGCTTTTGATATGAACACAAAATATAACGATCTGAAGGAATATATAAAATCATTGGGATCCGTCGCGGTTGCTTTTTCGGGCGGCGTAGACTCGACGTTTCTGCTAAAGACCGCGCATGACGTTTTGGGCGGCAGCTGCGTCGCGATAACGGCGCGCTCCTGCTCGTTCCCGCGGCGCGAGCTTAACGAGGCAAAGGCGTTCTGCGAAAAGGAAGGAATAAAACATATAATTATCGAATCGGAGGAGCTGAGTATTGACGGCTTCGCGCAGAACCCGAAAAACCGCTGCTACCTCTGCAAGACGGAACTTTTCACTAAAATGCGCAAAGCGGCGGCGGAGCTTGGCATAGAAAACATCGCGGAAGGCTCGAACATCGACGACAACGGCGACTATCGCCCGGGACTTATCGCGGTTAAAGAGCAAAACATCAAAAGTCCGCTCAGACACGCGGAACTTACCAAAAACGAAATACGGGAATTATCCAAAGACTTGGGTTTAGATACATGGGAAAAGCCGTCATTCGCGTGTCTTGCGTCACGGTTCGTGTACGGCGAGACCATAACCGAGGAAAAACTCGGCATGGTTGACAAGGCGGAGCAATACCTGCTTGATTTGGGCTTCACGCAGGTGCGCGTGCGCGTGCACGGGGATATGGCAAGAATTGAGATCAACAAAAACGAATTTTCAAAAATGCTTGAGAAAGCGGACAGCGTGTACGATTATTTGAAATCGCTCGGCTTTACATACGTGTCACTCGACTTGGGCGGATATAGAACGGGCAGCATGAACGAAACGCTTGAAAAATAATGTGCAGCGCCTATGATCGCGAACATACTTGAACAATTTGCAATTTAAAATTTAAGGAGAGTATTTAAAATGACGCTGCATATAGCTGTGTGCGATGATGAAAAAGCCGCTTTAGAATATGAAGCCGATCTCGTATCGAAGATATTACATGAAAAGAAGGCGAGCATTGAGCTCAATACATATAATTCTCCCTCGGATCTGTTGAGTTCGGGGAAAATATATGATATGGTTTTTCTCGACATTGAGATGGACGGGATGAACGGCATTGAGCTCGCCGAAAAGATCCGCGAGAAAAACGAGAATTGTTTCGTGTTTTTTATAACGAACTACTCGCTTTATCTGGACAGGGCCTTTGACGTCAGAGCGATAAGGTACCTCACAAAGCCTGTCGATCCCGACAGACTGAGCTCGGGCATTGATTATGTGCTCGACAGCATCGCGGCCGCGTCTAAAAAAATCTCGGTGACAAATTTCAAAAACAAACTGACCGTTGAAATAAAAACGGCCGATATAATATATATTTCCAACAGCGGACGGCACGCCAAAATCGTAACCAAGCAATATGAATTTGAAACCGAGGAGATATTCTCGGCCGTGAAACAAATGATAGAAAAAGAGGTGAATTATTTTGCCGCGCCTCATCAGAGCTACTATGTAAATCTGAGATATGTGACGGGGTACACAAAAACCGATGTCAAAATGTCTTACGGAGGCCGCGCGTACAAGACTATGATGAGCAGGCGGAGATACAAGGACTTTGACATCAAGTTTTTTGAGGCGGCAAAAGTAATATGATGAGTCTGAATGATATTACAACCGAGCTCTGCGTGCTTATCGAGTGTGTGTCTCTTATATTATATTCAAACGGAATTATGCGGTACCGAGAGAGCAGAGCAAAAAGCAATTTGATAATTATTCTCGGTTATGTAGTTATAGGCGTTTTATGCCTTTTATATATTCCCGTGTTAAATATAATCAGCTTTATAGTGATAACATTTATCGTGCTGTATATGGGCTTTGCGGAAACACCGGGAAGAATTGTACTTAACGTTATTATTCTGACCGTGTTTATGATGTTTACGGAGCTGATCGCCGAATTTATCCTGAGCGTGAATATATCCGAAACTCCCACCGTCTATTTTATTTTCTGGCAAGATACGTTATATTCGCTTGTTTCAAAAACACTATATTATGTTTTTGTCATTACTTTAAAGCGTTTTTCATCAAGCAAAAAATATTCCGAAAAAGTTGCGGAAGTGCTTTTGTTGTTGCTGCTGCCGATATGCACCTGCGGTTTTTTATATGCGTTTGACAACATGAGGCCCAATTTAAATTATGAAGCGGAAACATTATTCTTAATAATTAGTTTTATGCTTATCGCGGCCAACTTTATCGTTTACATTGTATTTGACAGGATTATTGACAAAAACATACAGATCAAAAGACTCAGGGAGATCGAGAGCAAAAACAAAACCGATTTTGAAAGCTATCGGCTGATAAAGGATAAGTACGACGAGCTTAAAATAATGGTGCACGACTTTAACAAATACTGCGCCAATATAGAGGCAATGCTGAGCGCCGACCAAACCGAGGCGCTGTCGCTTATACATAAGATCGAGGATAAAAACAAAGAGTTCCTTTTGGTCGAGTATACCAACAACAAGGCGCTGAACATACTTCTGTCCCAGAAAATGAAGGAGTGCGGCGCCGAGGGCATCGAGTTTCAGATATACATTCAGGATATCGACATATCGTTTATAAGCGAGGCGGATATCGTCGCGATCTTCGCCAATCTTTTGGACAACGCGATAGAGAGCTGCAGGCTCTCCGAGAACAAAAAATATTTTTAAGCATATATGATATGAACAGCGCGTTCGTTGTGATAAAGACCGACAACAGCGCCGACACCGAGCCTGCGGTCGAGGACGGAAAACTCCTCACTCGGAAAAAAGACAAAGCCGCGCACGGAATAGGTATGCTCAGCATAAAACAGGCACTCAAAAACTATGACGGAAAAATAAGATGGAGCTATGACTGCGGCAAAAAGATTTTCAACACCACAATAATCATAAATTATCGGGCGATCAAAGATAATATTTGACCGATGTTGCAGATATACGACCGATGTTGCAAATCGGCTTGACAAATTAAATACAAGGTGCCATACTTGATATATAATAAAAGCTGAACACGAAATGAATTTAGGGGTGGTGTATTGATTATGTATAAAAAAATGATTTTATTAATTAGTATTAGTTTATTTATAATATGTATAATCGGGGGCGCTTGGTTTTTAACTAACCATGATAACTTAAATGAAACTAATATTGTACGGATTGCAATATATCCAATCGGCTCAAATTCCGGCACTTATTATATACAGTTAAATATGGATGATGGCAGTTTATCGGTTGAGCAAGGCACGCGAAGAATGAGCCGGATAGATTTTTCAGTTGTAGAAAATATTATGATAAGAAAGCCCGGGGTTGATTATGAGAAAACTACCGCTGAGCTATCTCCTGATGAAGTCAGTTCTGTAATAAATCAACTAAATGAAATATATGCAAATGACTCATTAATATATACCGGCAGAGTAGCAGATAGTTGGGCAATTACTATAAAGTATAATGACAAATTTTTTGAAAATAACAGATTTACTAATTATCCTGAATTGGTAGAATTTGCCACCGCTCTGCTTGATAAAGCTGATATTAAAGTTGAATTTCACGGGTTTTCATAAAGCCATGAATAAGGGCAATATGTATAAGTAGTTCTACGCTGTGGAATAAATATGTTGATAAAATTAGGGGAATGCCGAAGCGTGAAAGAATAGAATATAGGCAAATAAAGGGGTGACGAAAAGTGGCAGGAAAGATCGTTAAAATTATTGCGGTTATCTTTGTGGCGGCTGTTCTTATTCATCTGGTTTTACATAGCGTTTCATATCATGAGGAAAACAATTATTCGGAAATACAGAGCATACAGTATTCGAAATGTGTCGAAATCTCTATGGATAAAAAATTTGTGTCGGCTGATGATGTAAAACAAATTGAAAATAAAATAAGACATATAAATTTCTATTATTCAAAAGAATCCGCATTACAGGAATCACCCACCTCTATATTGACGATAATTTACAAGGATGGTAAGAAAAAAGAGATTAATATAGCTGGCAATTGTGTTTTGATTGGAATGTTTAACAGTAATGGTGAATTTCAAACCGATAAGTCCGAATTTTATTATGTATCATCGTTGGATATATGGTGGTTGGAGAAATGTATTTTTGGATAACAATCGCCGGGGTGGGGTAACGGTTACATTGTATTTATAAGCAACAATTTAACGCTACTTGGGAAATAGGCAAAAAAGAGCATAACTGCAAAATCAAATGCGGTTATGCTCTTAGTATGAGCGGAACAAATGCGAGAACCAACATATTACGCTTCCGTTTCCGTGGTTGTGTCCGACGGAACGGCATTGTTGGCGCTTATTGTTTTCGCGATTTCGGCGAGAGTTTGATTTCTCAAATTATTATCGTCTATATCCTCCGCGAGCATATTCGCGAGCAGATTATCATTGTTATGTACGAGCCGGTTTTGTATTTGCATCGAAGCCTTGATTGTTTCCGTGTACATCCTTATAAAAATCACGCCGATAAAATCCACCAAGATACCGCTGATCGCGCCGGTAAGAACTGCGATATTATATTTGACGGGCGCGACCGCGAACATAATTATCGCCAAAAATATGATGATCATACCTGCCAGAACCGTGCCTATCCCGAGCTTAAAAACCCAGCTTAACTGATTGAGATTGAAGTCAAAAAAACGTTTGAAATCGCTTTGGCTGTTATCAAATCGAATTTCAGCCTGCATTTTGGACGTTTTATTTTCCGCGCTCATAACCGCGAGAGTCTCGTCTATCTGCGCGCAGCGTGATGTGAGCGACGTATGGCGCGTGTCATTGTTTATGCTTATGAAAATATTGTATAAAACTCCGAAAAGAACGATCGCCGCGCCGGAGATCATCAGTGACGCGGAAAGCAATCCCGACGCGGCCGGCTGCTCGGCAAAGCCAAACGTATATCGCCTTGAGGTAATTCCGCATACAATAAGCGCGGCGCCCGCAAGCGTAAAAAATATCATAGTAACAGGAATTCTGCGCGTTTTCGGCTGTTCCATTTCATCGACGAGCTTATCCCGCTCGTTCATAAGCATTTTTTCGTACTCCTTGTTCTTTTCCATATGCACATCCTCCTTTATTTGTAAAATATATCAATAATACAGCCGCAGTGAATTCGGCAGCAAAATCGGCTCTTATCACATAAAGGCCGTTTTTAGTTTGGCATAAAAGTCCTCAAGTATAAAGCGGGAATCAATATTTTTGTATACCCGTATTGCCCTGTGACCTTTGCCGTGAACATATTTCATTTCATTGTCAAACTCGGGTGCCGGGATATCCGACCACTCGCCGCAGCCGTCGAACATCATAAGTCCGACCGCAGGTGAATCACCGAGTATGCGGTATTCCGCGGGCCGCGACGCAGCGGCATTGTTGAAACCGACCACATTCTCGGCAAGATACTTACCTATTTCGCCGCAGGGATATACTTTATCGTAAAGCTCCGCAAAGGACACTGGCATCATGCGGTACACGTTCCGCGGCACCTGCCACAATCTGACCCTTGACTTAAACACGACATTCGCGGCGGAAACATCATTTTTGAGATTATACTCTTTTCCGCCGTCGGGATAATCGCCGCCGCCTATCCATATAACCGTTATATTTCTTTCCGCGATCTTCGGCTCAATAAGCAGCGCGGACGCCATATCGGTAAGCGGTCCCAAAAACGAAATATAAAGCGGACGTTTGTCATCTTTCATTGCTTCTTTGATTATAATATCCGCGCCCGCTGACGGAACCGGAGTTTTCTCATCGGGAACAGCGTGCGCGGCTCCGTCATAAAGCGGCGCGTTATTTAACATTCCCATTTTGCTCAGCACGAGCTCGGCCTCGTCGCGGCTGTCCTTTTGGCTTGTATTTGACTTTGACTCGCCAAAATGGGCTGGGATCACCGCTCTTATATCAAACGATTCCGTAAGCATGGCGTGAGCGAGAGCAAACTGATCGTCAACTTCGTTTTTTAGATCGGTGTCTAAAATAACGCGTATCTTTTTATCATGCGGAATATTAAAAGTCACTTGTTATCAACTCCTCAAAAATTTAAATTAATTATATTATATTTTTATCTATAAGTCAACACATCATCTTTATATAAGAGCGGCATATAACCTTTCATATAAGAGCCGCTTATTATAAACATAAATAATTCAAATTGAAAGCAAAAAAATATTATGATAAAATTATTATACGCCCAAAGGCAAAAATATTTGAATGCTTTGCGCTGATGTTATATAATAGACTTATAGCAAAGTTTAATGATAAAGGAGAATCGTTATGGAATACAGAAAACTCCCTCACGGGGAAGAACGGATAGGAATAATAGGAATGGGCTCATCAGCTGTAGGTATGCAGAGTGAAAAGGAAATAATCGAAACAGTCAGATACGCGGTGGAAAACGGAATTAACTTTTTTGATCTGGCGGCGGGACACGCCTCCTGCTTTCCCGCGTACGGCAAGGCGTTAAATGATTCGCGGAATAAAGTATATCTGCAAATACATTTCGGCGCGGATTACACCACGGGCGAATACGGGTGGACGACAAATCTTGACAAGATCAAGCGGTCAATAGACCGGCAGATGAATAATCTTAAAACAAACTACATTGACTTTGGATTTATTCATTGTCTTGACGAAAAATCCGATTTAAGGGATTATGAAAAAAGCGGCGCTCTCGGGTATATCCTGGATTTGAAAGCGCAGGGTGTTGTGAGGCATATCGGATTATCGTCACATTCGCCGGAAACGGCAAACAGTGTTTTAGACATGGGGATCATTGATATGCTGATGTTTTCGATAAATCCGGGATATGATTATCAAAAGGGAGAATACGCTATCGGCGGCGTGTCCGACAGGACGGGACTTTATCAGAGGTGCGAAAAAGAGGGCGTCGGCATCTCAGTAATGAAGCCATTCAGCGGCGGACAGCTTTTGGACGAGAAAACGTCGCCCTTTAAAAAGGCATTGACTAAATATCAATGTATGCAATACGCTCTTGACAGTCCCGGCGTGTTAACGGTCCTGCCGGGGTGCCGCGGAAAAAAAGACCTTGAAGACATTCTCGGCTTTTTGAACGCCTCGGCGGAGGAAAAGGATTATTCCGCGATAGGCTCATTCACGCCCGAGGACGCGAAAGGCATATGCGTTTATTGTAATCACTGCCGGCCTTGTCCGCAAGGGCTGAACATAGGGCTGATAAACAAATATTATGACCTCGCCAAAGCGGGCGACAAGCTTGCCGCGGAGCATTACAAAAATTTAGAGGCGACGGCGGAAAGCTGCGTGCAGTGCGGACATTGCGACAAACGCTGCCCGTTCCACGCGAACCAATCGGAAAGAATGAAAGAAATCGCCGCTTATTTCAATAAGTAGATAAAAGCGGCAAAAAAGTGATGGCGGTCATGACCCACGAGGGCAGTGGTCTCGCCTCATGCGAGCGCGATCTTAAAAAGATCTGCAAAGGCGCGGTTTTCGGAAAGGGCCCCGCTGTTCACGGCGCGGAAGCCGCGCAATCCGAAAAATCGGTCGCAGCTTGGGCAAAATCGGTTTTGAAATAATAAACTTATAACTTGTCATCATAGATTCATAATGTTGACAGCCGAAATTAAAAGCGGTATAATTTATTATGCGGTATTTAATATTTAATAGTAAATTAAACAAGGTTTTGAAAAATGTCCGTGACAAATTGACCGAGTAATTTATCAATACAGAATTTGTATGGATAACTATGAAAAACAGGCATTTTACATTATTATATAGCAGGTATATAATATGTGTATAGTTAATTTTTTACACATATTTTTAATATGAGGAGTGACAGCGATGGAATACGCAAAATTAGGCAAGTCCGATTTAAATGTGTCGCGGATATGTATGGGCTGCATGGGCTTCGGCAACGCCGCGACGGGGCAGCACAGCTGGACGGTTGATGAAAGTCAAACAAGAGAGATAATAAAACGCGGGCTCGAGCTGGGAATAAACTTTTTTGATACCGCGATAGTCTACCAAAACGGCACGAGCGAGCAGTATGTCGGACGGGCGCTCAGAAATTTCGCGAAGCGCGATGAATATGTGATCGCCACAAAGTTCACTCCGCGCACGCAGGATGAGATCGATTCGGGCGTGGACGGACGCAGGCATATCGAAAACTATCTCGATCAAAGCCTTAAAAATCTCGGTATGGACTATGTTGATCTCTACATCTATCACATGTGGGATTACCACACGCCGATGAATGAGATCATGGAAGGGCTTGACAGAGCGGTCAAAGCGGGCAAGGCGAGATATATCGGCATCTCAAATTGCTTCGCGTGGCAGCTCGCAAAAGCGAATTACTACGCGAGAGCAAACGGGCTCACCGAGTTTGTTTCGATCCAAGGTCATTACAACCTTATTGCCCGCGAGGAGGAACGCGAAATGATCCCGTTCTGCAAATCGGAAAATATCGCGGTAACGCCGTACAGCGCGCTCGCGAGCGGCAGGCTGTCGCGCAGACCGGGCGAGAGCACAAAGAGGCTTAAAGAGGACTCATACGCCAAATTCAAGTATGACGCGACCGCCGAGGCGGACGGCAA
>CANPWW010000080.1 GCA_947585115.1 uncultured Monoglobus sp. | reverse complement strand
TGGTACACCTCGCCGCCTCTGCCGCCTGTGGTGTATTTTCCGCCGCCCTCGGCGCCCGGGAACGCGGTGACGTTATCGGCCTTCGCCTGCTCGGGCGAGACTATCGGCGCCGTGTCGTTCTCGGGCAAACCCGCCTCCGCCGCGAAAGCGGCGGGGACGAGGGTCAATACCATAGCGAGCGCTATTATTAATGAAGAAACGCGTTTAAAATTCTTTCTCATTCGGTTATTCCTTCTTTCTTATTCTGACTAATTGTTAGGCGTTATCGTAACTTTCTCGACGCAGACGGCGGATATCTCAATATTGTCGCCGCCCGAGATCTCAATAGTTCCGTCCGCTCCGGTGTAGGTATATGTCGTTGCGGTCATGGCCTGTATATTGGTACTTTCGCCGTTTATTATCAGCGGACGCGCGTTTGACGAGCTGGCCGACGCTCCGTAGACTGTTACAACCGAGCCGTTCTCCACCGGAACGGTGATCTTTCCACTGTTGCCCTTTATGCGTATCCTGTTTGTAAAGCTCAAAGTTCCGAGGCTCTTTCCGCCCGTCTTGAGCTCCGCTCCCGAGGCTACGCTGATCTGCTTTCCGCTCGGCACATCGCCGTTGAGCGTGGTGGTTCCGTCAACCGTGAAGGCTCCGCTGATAGAGCTGATCTTGTTGAAGGTGTACCAGCTCGCCTCTCTTGTCACGGTCACACTCGGCTTGGTTTGCGTTATTTTAACGTTGTCGATATAATACTTGCCGCTGGCCGTTGATACCGGCTCGAAGTATACCGCGTTTGTCACGTCGAGGCTCGTCTTCGCGGTGCTTTTCTGAGTTCTGAACTCGCCGCCCGTGCTGATCTCGATAGGCTTGTTGTCTACCACGACGGTATCGCCCTTCTTGACAGTCAGCTTGGCGGATGTCTCGCCCGTCTCGCCCACATCGGTGGTTATATTGACGTTGTACCAACCGTCCGCGGTGTCCCAGGCTCCCATCTCGGCTGTTCCGTTCGCGTAGATCTTTCCGTCGTCCGAGAAGGTTATCTTGTACGCCTTGTTGACGTCGCCCGTTTGGAAGTAGACATTCAGAGCAGGCTCGTCACCCGCGAGCAGCACGTCCGCGCTCATGTTGGGGGTCATGCCGTCCTGCGGGACATACTCGCGGAAGATATAGCGGTTGCCGCTGTAGTCCGCAGTGGGCTCGATCGCCATAACGCCGGTGTTGTCGCCGCTCATGTTCTGTGTCCACGAGGGACGCAGCACGTTCTTCTCCTGCGACTGCCATTGCCAGTCAAGGCCGTAGTCGAAGTCCCATGTGAGACTGTTGTTGGTGTCGTCGGCTATTTTCTCGGTGGATACCCAGCCCACATCGGGGATAAACGCGTTGGGGTCGTATCCCACAAAGCCAAAGCCCATATAATAGCTGTCGCCGATACCCGAGATGTCAACACTCGTTATGAGTTTCTTGGTCTTGTATACCGTGGGGTTGTTCTCGCTCTGGCAGATATTGAGTTTGTTTCCGATCTTCTCGGCAATTATCATCTGTGTCGCGTTCTCGCCGATCATGTCGGTAACATCTTGAACAAGCTCCATATTGCCGCCTTTTGACGTCCTTCTCATCAGCTGATAGTCGATCTTGCCGTCGGCTCCGAACGTGCCGCCGAAGAAGTAGGTCACGCCGTCGGGCTCAAGGTCGCTCTTTATCAACAGTCCGAGCTGTGAGCCCGAGTTAAGACGGCTCCTGTAGTACACTCTGTTGTCGCCGCTGAACTGCTGGTACATGTAGCCGAACGAGTCGGAAGTTCCGCCGATATTGCCGGTTGACGAGTTGTAGAGCTTGAATGTGAAGTCGTCGGTCACCTCGGCAAAGGTCTGCGCCTGACCCTGAACATAGCCTATATCGGCCAGCTGCCAGGGCGAGCCGTCCTGCGAGATCGAAACGTTGATCGTCTTTTCGCCTCTGCCCAAGTTATCATCAAAGGCGTAAACCGTGAGCGCGCCCTTTGCCGGCGCCGCGAACTCAAGCGGTATCGCGACCTCCTGCGAGCCGACTATGTTCACGTCGCGGCGGGCGACAGCCTCGCCGTTTAAGTAAACCCATATCTCGGTCACGGGAGTGTCGCCGTCTGATGTCACATTGAGCTTAATTTCCGAACCCGCTATATCTATCCTGTCGTTGTCTTTAATATTTGTTATCTCAACCTTTGGAGTTGTCGCCGTCTCGATCAGCTTCAGCATGCTGAACTTTGAAACCGACATTTTGTTTCCTCCGCCCGCGCCGGGACTTGTGCCGTTTGTCAGCATCATGATCGAGCCGACCGTGAACGCGTCGCTCGTCACATCTCTCTCGCACACAAGGTTTCTCTCAAGGTCCGCAAGGCTTGTGCCCGCGTACACTCTCATCTTTCCGCCCGATCTCTCGATCTCAAACAGAGAGTAATCGTCGACGCTGCCGCTTTCCGGCGCCCACAGCTTTATTTCGGCATCCAAGCTGTCTATGTAAAATATCGCGGGCTCGTAATTTTCATCGCGCGTCTTGATAATCGCCACGCCCTCGTTCGTGCCTTCGCGATAAGCGGTAAGTCCGGCGCCGACCTCGTCAAAGTCCTCGAGCCTGCCGACCAGTTTGAAATCTCCGCTCTTTTCGCGGCTAAGCTCAGAGCCGGAAGTCAAAGTGTAGCACTCGCCGTCAAAGGAAGCGTCGCCGTCGGCTGTCCAGCCCTCGGCTTCCTGCGCGCCGATCACATGAACGGTCTTTATCGGGCTGAAACTGTAGCTGCCGTCACTCATTTCCGCCTTGGCTGTCAGTATATTATTGCCTGTGGGAAGCCCGGTCAGATTCGCTGTCCAGACGCCTCCGGTATTCTCGGCCTGCGCCGCGGGAGCGTCGTTGCAGTAGATCTCAACGTCGGTTATATCTCCCGAGCTTACGGAGCCCGCTCCAACCGTATAAGGCTCGCACAGAGGCTCTATGGCGTCAAGATCACTCCAAAGGAAAACCTTGGTGACCGCGCCTTGGGCGACCTCGCCCACATTGGCGGTTCCGGAAGCTTTGTCGACCTCGGCGTTTTTGCTGTCTATCAGATTATCACTTGAATCATACGAAGCTGCTACCGCCGTCGCTTTGTCATATTCGGCCGACGGATCTACCGTCACAATTCCGTTTTCGTAGGAAGTTACCCACGAGTTCGAGGGAGCGGCGCCGCCTTCGGCCGCCGTCACCTTGATCGTGTCGGTCGTTTTGTAATACTTATCTTCGGCGCTGAGCGCAAGGCCCGCGGGCTCCTTTCCGCCGGCTATGCTTTCCTCAACGAATATTTCGAGCCATGTGTAGCCGTCGGGGCCGATCTTAAGGCTGTCGTTCCTGTCGGCTTTGTTAAGGCCCATCGCGTCCTCCCACGAGTCGGCAATGCCGTCGCCGTCCGCGTCATAATCGGCGGGGCGCGTCTCGTTTGAGAAAATCGGATAGCCGCGGTCGTCATACTCGGCCTCGCTGCCTTCGGGAACGCCGTCAAGCGGATCGTCCAGAAGGCCCACGCTGCCTTTGCTGCCGCTCGGCGCGGTGCGGGTCCTGACCTCGTTTATAACTCTCTCGTCGACCTTGTCGCGCTTGGGCAGGGTCGCGCCCGCGTTATTCAGCACGTCCTCGTAAACGCTGTCGACCGGGTCGAGGGTTATGGGATATTCCGCCTCATACTGCTTGTACTGCTCGTTGGGCTCGGTTATCACCATCTTGCTCTTGTCGGTCGAATCGTAGAACTTGTTGTCAACATAGACTCCGGTGTGCAGATCGTCCTGCCAGTTGTTCTCGTTTACCTTTTGAGCATTCGCGTAATCGGGATCGTTCGCCTCAACGTCGATCCTGTTGCCGACCGCGTACACGCTGCCCAGCATGTTTGTCTCGTATTTCTGACCGACGCTCAGCTCGAATATTCTCGCTCTCTTGCCTGCGGGCGTCGCGGGGCCCGGGCGGTAGATATTGTTCTGAATATAAGTCTTGGCTCCGTTCTCTGTGCCGTAGCCGCACTTGTCGCCCCAGTTGTAGAACACGTTGTTCTTCATGTCAACAAGGGTCTCGGCGTCTGTATAGCCCGCGGTCATCGCGACCGTCTCGGATGTGCCGACCTTGGGATTGCGGCTCTTGTGGCTGGCGATCAGGTTGTGGTGCACCGACATATTAACGCCGCCCCAGATGGCCGCATAGCCGTGTTCGCCCTTGTCATGCACGCTCTGGTTGAGCGCCTCGGAAATTATGCTGTACTGCACGGTCAGATCCTTAACCGCGTAGGCGGCAAGGTTCTCATCGGTTCCCCACGAAACCGAGCAATGGTCGATTATGATATTATTGCCGTTGTCGGGGACCTCGAGGCCGTCCTGCGCCTTGGTGTCCGAACCGTCCTTGAGCTTTGAGCCCACGCGGAAGCGCAGGTACCGCAGGATAATATTATTTCCGCCGACCTTGATGTTGTTGCCGCGGAAGCAGATTCCGTCGCCCGGCGCCGTCTGGCCCAGGATCGTCATGTTGTCTTGACTGATATTGACGTTTGAATCGAGGTCGATATAACCCGAAACGTCAAACACAACTATGCGGTTCCCCTTTGAGACTGCGTCGCGGAACGAGCCGTCGCCGCTGTCGGCAAGGCTGGTAACGTGGTATACCTCGGGTTTTTCGGCGCCTCTTGCGCCTGTCGCCCACATGCCGCCGCCTTCCGCTCCCGGGAAGGCCGCAACGCGGTTTTCCGCGGCCGCGGGCTCAGCCTGGGCCGCAAGCGCGGGGAGCGATACGCAGCTCAGCATTACCGCCAGAGCCACAAACAGCATGCCCGTTCTTTTCAGAATTGTTTTCATATTCATTCTTCCTTTCTTATCTTAAAGATTGTGAAAGCGAACAGCGAATTTTACATCCGCTATTCGCTGTTCACCGATCGTTATGTTTCTATCTGTTCATCTCGTCCTGCCGTCCGATCGATTTATGGCTGTCGATAACGCTGTTTATCTCGCTCAAACTGCTGACCGCCATATCGCCGAGAACCGTGTTCTTTACCGAGGACATGGCGTTGCCGTACTCGACCGCTCTCTGGATATCGTCGTGCACGATCATGGCGTACAGCGCGCCCGCAAGGTACGCGTCGCCGCTGCCCACGCGGTCAACGACCTCGATGTTCTCATAGGGCTCTTCCTCGTAGAACTTGCCGTTGTAGTAGATCATCGACGAGAAGTTGTGTTTCTTGGGGCTTATAACCTCGCGGCGCGTTGTGGCAACGACCTTGCAGCCGTAGTCGTCGCTGTAGCTCTTCATTATATCCTCGAGGGTGCCCGTCTTTTGCAGCATGCGGCGGGACGTCTCCTCGGACACAAACAGAATGTCCACATACGGGAATATCGAAGTCACCGTCTCGCGGGCGGTGGCCTCGTCCCACAGCGAGGCGCGGTAGTTTATGTCAAACGAGATAACCGTGCCGTTCTCTTTGAACTTCTTTATGACCTCGATAGTGGTCTCGCGCAGTGACTCGTTGAGCGCCAGAGTGATTCCGCTCACGTGGAACACCGCGGTGTTTGAATACACATCGTCGGGTATTTCCTCGATCTTGAGCGTCGTCATCGAGGAGTTGGCGCGGTCGTACACAACGGACGACTTTCTGGGATACGCGCCCATCTCGTAGTAGTATATGCCCAGGCGCTTTTCAGGCGAGTGGTCGTATACTATCAGATCGTCGCTCACGCCGCCGTATCTTATCATGTTGCGCACAAAGTGGCCGATCTTGTTCTCGGGCAGCTTTGTGATAATACCTGTCTCGATACCGAGTATGGCGCTGCCGTTGGCGACGTTGAGCTCGGCGCCGCCGGCCTTTTTGTCAAACACATAGCTTTGGGAAATCTTGTCGGTTCCCGGAGGCGACAGTCTGAGCATAACCTCGCCCATTGTCACCAGATCATACTTTTTGTCTCTTTTAATAAATTCCATGAGATATACCTCCTATTAAAGCCGCGCGGCTTAGATCTCTATACCGAAATAATTCTTGGCGTTGTTGAAGCAGATTCCCTTGACGATCGTCTCGAGGGTGTCCATATCCGCGGGGAACTCGCCGGCCTCTACCCAGCCGCCGAGAATGTTGCACATGATCCTTCTGAAATACTCGTGTCTGGTGTAGGACAGGAAGCTTCTGGAGTCGGTCAGCATGCCCACGAACTTGTTGAGCGCGCCCAGGTTGCCCAGAGCCTTCATCTGCTCGGTCATGCCGTCTCTCTGGTCGTTGAACCACCAGCCGGAGCCGAACTGTATCTTGCCCGGAACCTCGCAGCCCTGGAAGTTGCCCAGCATTGTGCCGAGAACGTAGTTGTCCTTGGGATTTAAGGTGTAGAGTATGGTCTTGGGCAGCTTGCTCTTCATCTCAAGAGCGTTCAACAGCTTTGAGAGCGGAGCCGCGATGCAGTAGTCGCTGATCGAGTCAAAGCCGGTGTCGGCGCCGAGTTTTTCGAACATTCTGGTGTTGTTGTTTCTGAGAGCGCCGATGTGCAGCTGGAACGCCCAATTGAGGTCGTAGTATTTCTCGCCCAGCTTGATAAGCGTCATGCTCTTGTAGGCGTCAACCTCGCACTGGGTCAGCTTCTCGCCGGCCATTGCCTTCTTGAAGATAGCCTCGACCTCGGCCTCGGTAACGTCCTCATAGGGAACGCTGTCGAGAGCGTGGTCCGAAACGCGGCTGCCTACCTCGTGGAAATAGTCGATCCTCTTGTAGATCGCTGTGATCAGATCCTCATAGCTGTTGATCTCCATGCCCGCGACCGCCGCCAGCTTGCCTATGTAGGGCGCGAAGGTGGGCTTGTCGATGTTTATCATAAAGTCGGGTCTGAAAGCGGGCAGGACCATCGCCTTGATGTGTCCTTTTTCCTTGATCTTCTTGTGCCACTCAAGATCGTCGATCGGGTCGTCGGTGGTGCAGATAACAGCCACGTTAGACTGATTGATGAGCTTCGCGGGGCTCATCTGCGTCTCTTTGATGACCTTGTTGGCCTTTTCCCATATCTCGTCGGCCGTGTCGGCGCGGCACACCGTGTCGATTCCGAAGTATCTCTGGAGCTCAAGATGCGTCCAGTGATAGAGCGGGTTGCCTATGCCGTACTGAAGGGCGGAACAGAATGCTCTGAACTTCTCCTGATCGGGAGCGTCGCCGGTCATGTACTTCTCGTCAAGGCCGCAGGAGCGCATGTAACGCCACTTGTAGTGGTCGCCGCCTAAAAAAATCTGGGTGATGTTGTCAAACGGCTTGTCCTCGTACATCATCTGCGGGATCAGATGACAGTGATAGTCAAAAATCGGCATGTCCGCCGCGAAGTCGTGATACAGCTTTTTGGCGGTCTCGTTCTGCAGCATAAAATCCTTATCCATAAAATTTTTCATAAAAATTACCTCCCGGGCGTAAACCCTTAAAAAATGTTTAATTAATTCCAAATTTGTTTTTTCGGCAAATGCCCAAAATTTTTCGAGCATAACATACCTATTATTATCTATTATACACTATCGCGCATCTATATTGCAAAGGTTTTTTTGTTTAGATTAACTGAAAATTTGACTAATAAATTTTAATTTTCCGCAAAAAGTAACAATCTTTCAAAATCGGCGCAAATATTCAGTATTTTTTAAAAAAACTATTGATTTATTGCCACAAATGTGATATAATAACCGTACTGAAAATTACGGAGGTGATAACTTAATGGGACTACCCGAGAACAGAGATATTTATATTGAGCGGGAAGAAAACAACAAACCCTATGTTATGAAAAACTCCCACATGCATGATTATTACGAGGTATACTATCTGATGTCGGGCACCAGGAGATATTTTATAAATCACACCCTCTATAATCTGGAACCCGGCGACGTGGTTCTGGTCAACAAGGGCGATCTGCACTTAACCACAATGATTACATCCGAGAACTATTACGAGCGCTATCTGATGACATTCAACGAAAAGTTTGTGGAGCGCGCCTGTGAAAATATTGACCGCGAGCTGTTTATGAACGCCTTTAACGCGAAAAAGGTCCATGTTCCCGTATCCAAGCGGTACGCCTTTGAGGCTCTGCTGCACAAGCTGAGCTCCGAATGCGAAAAGAGCGACGAGTACGCCGAATACCTGACCCACTCGCACATGGCGGAGATAATGATATTTTTAGACCGCTGCACCGGCCACAGCGTGGCGCCCTTTGACGATATAAGCGTCCATGAAGAAAGAATACAGCAGGTCTGCAAATACATAATCAATTATTATAACCAGCAGATAACTCTGGCGGACATTTCCAAAATGGCGTACATGAGCCCCACATATTTTTCAAAGAAGTTCAAAAAGGTGACCGGCTTCGGCTTTAACGAGTACCTCAATAACGTGCGCATCAAAATGGCGACAAACATGCTGGTCGAGACCCAGTATTCCGTGACCGAGATAGCCCGCTTCTGCGGCTACAAGGACAGCAACTATTTCGGCGATGTTTTCAAAAAAATCATGGGCGTCTCCCCCAGCAAATACCGCAAAGCAAACTACACATTCTAAAAAGACGCGCCCCGCGGCGCGTCTTTCGTTATTTCCTAATCACTACGTTAACCCCTCTCCGTCGCCTTCGGCTCATGTCCGCTCACGTTAATGATTTGTGGCCTCGTTTATATGTGCTGTCGAAATACAATTGTGCCACGAACCCGCTTCGCGGCTCCGGCCGCAGCCACCTCCTCCCGGGAGGAGGCAGACGGGCGGATAATATCCGCCCCTACAAGCGTAGTTGGTACATTTGATCGCCAATCCGCATGAAATGCTTCAAACTCGTAGGGGCGGCAACCTGCCGCCCGTCCGAAACTTGTCAAGATTAGTGGACAGATAAAATAGTGAAAAATTCATTCGGTGCATGATAATTTATGCCTGAATGTA
>CANPWW010000079.1 GCA_947585115.1 uncultured Monoglobus sp. | reverse complement strand
GAGGGCAACGGCGCGCAGGGAAGCCACACCAACAGCTTTACGAACAATGATTATATGTTCCTCGGCTGGACGAGCGAGCAGCCGACTCCCGTAGGCAAGCTCAAGCCCGTATACGGCGATAAGCTCGGCGCGGACGATGAATTCCCGACATTGATCACCACCATAATGATGAACGCGGACAGAAACGTGTACGCCGTATGGTCGACCGACACATTCGGCAGTAGCGGCGCGGACGGAACAGCCGATATCTATCAGATAAAGTATGATCCCGGCAAATATCCGGCGGGCGACACGGAACATTCCGGACAACCGCCGGTTGAGGCGGGCAGCGTGACGGATCTGCCCGCGGATTACGACGCTCACACTATAGGTCAGCACGCGGTGGTTTCCAATCAAACTCCCGTGCTCAAGGGCTACAAGTTCCTGGGCTGGAGCCTGAATGATCCGAATGAACAAGGCTTTAAGTCGGAAGGCGGGCTCTATCAGGCAGGCGACCATTTCGACAAGGCAGCTCAGCTCGACACCCTCTACGCGGTATGGGAGAAGATCACCTACCTGACGCTGACATACAACGGAAACAACGATTTTGACACCGAAGCAAATCAGACATACGTCGATCCCACTCAGTATCAGAGCGGAGATCCGGCCAAGCTGCAAGATCCGAGTGAGCTTGGAGGAGGATCAGAGATAGAGGCTCGCGAGCATGTGTTCCTCGGCTGGGTAAACAGCGGAGATGTGACCGGCGTACGCGCCGACGATAAGCCCAAGGTATTCGGCGCTAAAGACAGCGGCAATGAGCTTACAAAAGATTTGAACGACAAATTTATGAAGCCGGGCGCGGAGGTCACATTTGAGAGCGATCCCATCACGGTTTACGCCGCGTGGGGCGAGGATAAGTATACGAGTAAGAATAACCGCCCCGAAGGACAGGATAACTCGGAAGCTCAGGATACCGTCGCCGATGTATATCAGGTAATATATGACATGGGCGTTGTGCCTTCGGAATATCGGGGTAGTATCAAAAATATTCCCGTTGATCCCAAGACCTACGCGCCGGGCGATACCGTAACGGTAGGCAGAGGAGATAATTTTGATGAGGGCAGCGGACAGCCCACGGGCTATACCGGCTACCACTTCGCGGGCTGGTACCCGCAGGGCGTAGACGG
The DNA here is from genome assembly GCA_947585115.1 of uncultured Monoglobus sp. GTDB lineage: Bacteria > Bacillota > Clostridia > Monoglobales > Monoglobaceae > Monoglobus. The sequence goes on along the minus strand of CANPWW010000079.1, from coordinate 7,898 downwards.
CTATAACACGGGCAACAGAAATCAGAGACTCCTGCCCGGCAGCACGTTCACCAAGAACGGCTATGTCGATATACTCGTGGCGCATTGGAACAAAGATGATGAGACCTACACCGTTACATATGACGCGAACGGCGGCAGCGGTGAGGTTCCGACAGACCCGGAGGAATATCTGAGCGGCAGTCTCGCTCAGGTTAAGCAGAAAGAGGGTCTCACGCGTAATGGCGCGGTATTCCTCGGCTGGAGCAAAAAGAACAGCCTGACGGAGGACACCGACGGTGTTGTTCTTAACGCCAATGATACTGTTACAAAATTCGCGCAGCTTGACAAGCTCGAGCTGATTAATCCCGACGAGGCGCTGGAAATAACCGAAAATGTCACCTTATACGCTGTCTGGGGAGCAGACACAAAGAGCGGAAATGTCGCGGGAGGCGGAAGCACCGGCGACGGCAAAGCCGACTTTATGCAGGTATTCTATGACCCGGGTCTTGCAACAGAACTCGCAAGCAAGGTTCCCACCGACGAGACCGCGTATAACAAAGGCAGCGAGGTCACGGTCAAGAATGTGGACGCTGACTTCACCTGGGCGGAATATACTTTCCAGGGCTGGAGCCTTGTGAAACAGACCAAAGAACAGGCGGACGGCGCCGAGGGCGCGGGCGAGGAGCACATCACGCTCTCTCCCGGCGACACGTTCAAGATGGACGATGAAATTCAGATTGAAGGACACACGCATGATGGCGATGAAGCGCATGCTAACGACAACGGCGTGACGCTGTACGCGGTATGGGCGAAGAACGCGATCTATCATCTGGATTATGACTTAAACAACGCTAATGAAACCGAGGATGCGCAAACGCATAGAGACAACAGAACGTTCCCCACGGGCAGAATGCTCACTCTGGCGGATAGTCCGAATTCCGGTTGGGGTTTGACCGAAAGAACTCCCGCAAACGCCGCGTTCGCGGGCTGGATCGTGGATAGCGCCGATAACAGCGGAGTTATTAATGCGATCAGAAAGGACGGCAAGCCGATCGTGCTTGATGAGATCACCGCTGATATAGCAGAAGCGATCGCTCACACTGTTCAGTTTGAGACAAGCGATATTAAAGTTATCGCGGTTTGGGCAAAAGACGAGTTTGACCCCAACAAGTCTGACGATGAGCAGGCTGCCGACAAGGTTCCGGACGCCTATCAGGTGAACTACAGCTCAAACGCCGGCAATTACGATGGTTTTGAGGACGGGGATGTTTCGGGTATACCCAACGACACCGCCAAGTATGCCAAGGGCGACACGGTCCATGTCGAGGGTCTGAATCCTCCGACAGTCAGGGGCTACACCTTTGTGGGATGGAGCCTGAATGACCCCAACGGCGAGGGCTACAATCCAAGCAAACCCGCCGGAGAAGCAAAAGATAAGCTCTATCAGACGGGCGAAACCTTCGAAAAGAGCGGCAAGCTTGACACGCTCTATGCCGTATGGACGCCGATCGAATCGCATAAAGTGATATATGACGGAAACGGCGCCGACGAGGGCGCGGCAACGCCCGCGCCCGAAAGCCCGTGCTTCAGCGGAGACGTGATCACGCTCAAGACCGCGGAAGAAGCCACGGAGCTCACCAGAGAAAACGCCATATTACTGGGCTGGAGCCTGCAGCCCCACGATCCGATCACAACAGAGGCGGAACTCGATTATCTGATACCCAATGTGGTTATGGAAGATAAGGATATCACCGTTTACGCGCTGTGGGCGGCCGACAGCTACGGCAGCGGCGATAAAGGCGACAACATACCCGATTACAGCCAGTATAAGTACGACGAGAACAAACCCGCCGCGGCGAGCGGCAATGTCAGCGGAATGCCGACCAATGTTTACGATGAGAAGAGCAAAGGCGATATTATCGATATAGATGACGCGACGCCCACGCTTGATAATTACGTATTCAAGGGCTGGAGCCTGAACAAGTCCGACGGCACGGGATATAAAGACGGCTCAACAAATCTCTATACCGCGGCCGACAGCTTTACCAAGACCGACGGCTTCGACGTGCTGTACGCGGTATGGGAAGGCGACTATACCTTGAAGTTCGACCCGAACCATGACGGCGCTCCGATCGTTTCCGATACAGATGTGCATCGCAGCGGAACAACCGTGGATTCGCTTGCCGATAGTTACAAAAATGCTGCCGGTGGAGCCGAAAAGCCCGACAGAACGGGATTCAAGTTCCTCGGCTGGTCAAGGATCAAGCATAAGGATATTATGACCCAAGGAGCGGCGGATGATCTGCAGATAATCACATCGGTGGAATTCGCGGGCGGCGACATCACGGTTTACGCGGTATGGGCGAAGGACGCCGACGGCGACCAAATTGAGGACTACTTCCAGTACGGCTATGATATGAACGCCGACGGCGGCGAGGTAGAAAACGTACCCACGCCTCAGTATAATAAAAACAATAATAAAGTTATGACATTGGTAGATATCAGCGGCGACAAAGCGAACGACCAAGACCCCGTCCGCGAGGGCTGGACATTCACCGGCTGGAGACTGAACGATAAAGACAACGGCGCTCAGGTCGACATAGGCGGCAAGTTTACCAAGACCGACGGCTACGACACCCTGTACGCCCAGTGGACGACAGCATACAGTCTGGTATACCACGGCAACAACGACGCCGGAGACGTTACCGATCCCAAGCAGTACAACGACAATAATGTTGTTGAACTCAGCAAAAACAAGAGCCTTGCGGATCCCGCGCAGCCGATGTTCACAAAAGAAGGTTACGCGTTTGTAGGCTGGAGTTTTAAGGAAAACCCGACTGAAATAACAAATCAGGAAAGTTTTACAAATGCCGAGATAATCGAGAGCGGAACCGTTACGTTTGACGCCGCTACCCTGAAAGGCGGCAGGAAGATCGACGTATACGCGGTATGGGCGAAGGATGAAAAGAAAGGCCCCGACGGCTCCGCGGGAACCGACGGCAATCCCGACTACATGCAGATATTCTATGACGCCAACTATCCGCAGGATGACCCCAACTGGACCGCCGAGGTCAAGGCGGCAGTCACCGCGCCCGAGGACAAGAATCTCTACAGATTCGGCGACCCGATCACCTTCCAAGACGTGAAGCATATAGTTGACGGCGAGGAAAAGATACCCGAGGGCTACAGTCTGGCGGGATGGGCGCACAGAAAGAGCGGCGACGGCAGCATTGACGAGAGCCACTTCCATATGCCCGGAACGATCGAGAACATGAATGACGAGCTGAGCGGAACCACGCTCTACGCGGTATGGAACACGCCCGACGATATCTATAGGGTCGAGTATCATAAAATAGAGACGGATGAAGGCGAAGCTCCGCACGGCCTCAGGGCATACGCCGAGAACGACGAGGCGGTGATCCAGGGCGGCGGAACCATGAAAAGAGATAACGCGATATTCGCGGGCTGGAGCCTTGACGAAACCTCCGGAACCGATACCGTGACAAATGTGACGAAAATTCCGGAACGGACACGTTAACGGAAATGCCCGACGGCGAAAACTTCCTGGCGGTCGGAACGGTTATCACGATCGATCAGAGTTATATCGGTAAGATGAAAGACACCGTTCCGCTTGACGGCACCAAGACGCTGCATCTCTATCCGGTATGGGCGGCGGACGCCGACGGCGACAATATTCCCGATTACAGCCAGATATACTATGTATCGGGCGTAAGCGGCGAAACGGTCTACAATATGCCCGACACCCACACCGGCGTAAGCGGCGAGACCGTTCAGGTAGCGTCCCAGAGACCCACCAGAACCGGCTACAGCTTTGCCGGCTGGAAGACGAGCGACCTCGGCGCCGAAAACAACGATACGGTTTACGGCAGAGGCGCGGCTCAGACAAGCAGCTTCACGATGCCGAACCACAAGGTAACGTTCACCGCGCAGTGGAATCCGGTTCAATTGCAGATCACCTATCATTCCGCGGGCGGCAAGATGATCCATGAGCATAATCCGAATGGCGATGAGACAATAACCCACAGACATATTTACGGCGATGACTCGCTTGACGATTCATACGGAAAGACCGTTAAGCTCTATCCGCAGAATCCCGAGGACGCCTCGAAAGTTACGATGAAGCTCGACGGCGCGGTATTCGCGGGCTGGAGCCGCACCGACACAATGACCGACGGAAAGGCCGTGGCGTACGCCAGAAAGGCGGCTATGCCTCAGATCATAACCGAGGTCGAGAACCTGACCGGATTTGTGGATGTCTACGCGGTATGGGCGGCCGACACCTATAACGGCGATCCCGACCCGAGCGTGACGGGCAGCGACAATAAGCCCGACTACAAGCAGGTTCGCTACGACGGAAACGGCGGCGGCGACACGGTGACGAATATTCCGAGAGACACCGGCGAGTACGAGCCCGAAACGCAGGTTACGGTAAGCTCAAGGATCCCGATACGCGCGGGCTACACCTTCGAGGGCTGGGCGCTCAACGACCCGAACGCAACGCCCGACAAGAAACTCGGCGCGACGTTCACCAAGAGCGACGGACTTGACGTGCTGTACGCGATCTGGTCAACGACCACCTACGGCGTTCGCTATGACCCGAATCTGGGCGGCAGCTCGGCGAATGTTGATTACATTCCCAATGACACTACCGACTACGCGCCCGGAACATACGTTGAGGTCAAGGACGTTGACGGAAACGTTCCGACCCGCGACGACGGATGGCACTTTGTCGGCTGGAGCCTCAACAAGTCCGAGGTTTCGGAGAATGAGTACGAGTCGCTTCTGCATTCGGGCGACGGATTCGCCAAGAGCAGCGGCAGCGATGTTCTGTACGCCGTATGGACGCAGGATTACACCCTGACCTACAGCAAGAACGACAACGGCGCTCAGTCAAGAAGATACCGCGCACTGTTCGTATTCTCCCACAATGAGACGATCAGCATTTACGGCATGATGGTGATCGACCGCGCGAGACCCGGATTCTCACAGAGAGACGGATACGCTTTCGTCGGCTGGACTTTGGATAATACGATCGGCGAAAACGGCGTGATAACAAGCTATGAGGAAGTCAAAGACAAGATACTCGGCGACGATCTCCTGATCGGCGACGATGTGGTCAACAACTATATCAATAACGGAAATCTGACGGTATACGCTCTGTGGGCGGCCGACAGCTTTGGCGGAACGGCGACACCCGAGCCTTCGGGCGAACCGAGCGGAGAACCCTCGGCGTCACCCGGAGCCGAGCCCTCAACATCACCGAGCGGTGAGCCTTCGAGCGAGCCGAGCGGAGAGCCGACGCCGCCCAAGAAGCCAACGCTTCCCGACGGCATACCCGATATGTTCCAGATCATGTACGACGCGAACCTGACAGAGGCTGAGATCGCGGCGGGCGTAACGGTTGAGGGACTTCCCGTAATCGCCGAGAACAAATTCATGCCCGGTGAGACGATCACGATCGAGGGACCGGCTCCGACGCGCGCCGGTGACACAGGAATGACTTACCACTTCGCGGGCTACGGCTTAAACGCGATCGGCGCTGACGGAATCAATCCACAGACCGACACGTGGTATCAGCCCGGAGAGACTTTCGCCAAGAGCGACGGACTCGATGTGCTCTACGCGATCTGGGAGCCCGACAGCAGAGTTTACAACGTCGTCTATGACGGAACAACGGCGACCGAGGGCAAAGCGCCCATCGATCCCGTGCCCTATGAGCTCATCGATGAGATCAACGCTTCCAACGAGGGCGAACTCAAGAAGAGCGGAGCGGCGTTTGTCGGCTGGACAGCCAACAGGAAGGTTGACGACAGCCTGCTGAACGAGAACGGCAATGTGACGCAGGCGCCCGAGGGCCTGATAAAGACGGGCGATCTGGTTCCGTTCAAGCTTGACGATCCCGAAGTCCTGATCATGACTATGTACGCGGTATGGGCGGAGGACAGCAACGGCGACGGAATCGCGGACTACACCCAGATCCTGTACGAGCCCGGCGTTCCCGCAAGCGAGGAAGGCTCGGTAACGGGCATGCCTCATAATCCCTCGCCGGTAACCGACGGCACAGGAACGGTAGTAGGAGCGGTTCCGTCCAGAGAGGGAGGATACACCTTCACCGGCTGGAAGATCAAGGACGATCCCGACAGCAAGCTGTATCAGCCCGACGAAGTGATCACCGACATTCCGCCCACAGGTCTTGTGCTTGTGGCTCAGTGGGAAGCGTCCGAGCTTGGCGTGACGTATCACGCCAACGAGGGCAAGATCACATACATGGGCGCCGACGGCGAGACGGTAGCGGATCTCGTTAAACACAGCGATATTTATAACGATGAGCTGACATACGGCTCAAGCGTGCGGCTTGATCCCGAGAATAAGCTCACCCTCACAAGAGACGGCGCGGCGTTTGTGGGCTGGAGCCTGACGCAGAGCTCAACGATATATCTGAGATATCAGGCTATGCCCGAGATCATAACCGAAATAGCCGAGCTCACGGGCGGAGCGGACGTGTACGCGGTATGGGCAGCCGACACTTATAACGGTGATCCCGATCCGAGCGTGACCGAGCCTGACGGCAAGCCCGACTATAAGCAGGTGCGCTACGACGACAACGCGGGCGATGAGATCGTTGAGAATATGCCGTTTGACGACGGCGAGTATGAGCCCGGAACAATGGTTGACGTAAAGACGGATATACCCGTGCGCGAAGGACATGAGTTCCTTGGCTGGGCTCTCAACAACAGCCACGCGACAGAGGCGGATAAGCTTGGAGCGCAATTCGAAAAGGGCGACGGACTTGATGTTCTGTATGCTATATGGAGAGCAGTTCAGCCCACGGCGGCGCCTGAGCCGTCCGAGGAGCCTACGGCGGCACCCGAGCCGACCGACGAACCGACAGCGGCACCCGAGCCGACCGACGAACCGATAGTGACACCCGAACCGTCAGAGGAACCGAGCGAGGAACCGAGCGCGGCGCCCGAACCTACCGAGGAGCCTCCCGCAACACAGGCGCCGGGATTCAAACTGACGTACGACGGCAACGGAGCCACGGGCGGAGAGGTCCCCGTAGATCCGACCGAATACGGAAGCGGAAGCGTTGCGCAGCTTGAGACGCCCGATGATCTTACCAGATTCGGAGCGATATTCTTGGGCTGGAGCATGAAACGCACGGATACGCTTATCACAAGCGCGGTTCAGAAGACAAACGCTGAAATAGTCGACGAGGCAGCATTTACTGACAGCGACATCACCGTATATGCGGTATGGGCCGCGGACAGCAAGGGTGGAAGCACACCCGCGACGCCGCCTTCGGTAACTCCGGATCCGAGCTCTTCGGCTGATCCCGATGCTACTCAGGCGCCCGCAGGCAGTCCGATATATCCCGACGGAATTCCGGATTACATGCAGGTGATCTATGACCTCAACTATATCACATCCGCTAAACCGCCCGTTGACGCTAACGCATACGAGTTTGGCGAGACGGTAACGGTAACAACCGAGAGCGTTTCCAGAAGCGGCTACACATTCTTGGGCTGGAACGCAGATCCGAAAGCGGCTGCGGCTCAGTATAAAGCCGGCGACAAGTTTACAATGCCCGCGGAGGGCATCACGCTCTACGCCGTATGGAGAATCAACGGCGGCGGTAGCACCGGCGGTGGCGGTGGCGGCGGAAGCTGGGGAACAGCACCCACGGCGACACCGACGTCCGCGCCTACAGCGACGCCGAGCGGCGGAGGAACGGCTCCCACCGCAAATCCGGGCGGCGCGCCGGCACTGAACGACAAGGATCACTTCGCGTACATTGTGGGTTATCCGGAGGGCGACGTGAGACCCGAGAACAACATAGCACGCGACGAGGTAGCGACTATATTCTTCAGAATGTTGACCGACGAGTCGAGAACGGC
>CANPWW010000078.1 GCA_947585115.1 uncultured Monoglobus sp. | reverse complement strand
GCAGCAACAGCCTGACCATTGGCTGTGGGAGCGAAGTCAACTGCGAATACCTGGCCTGTGGTGCCTTTTGCCCAAACGACATACTCGGTGCCGGCTGTCATGCTAACAGTCTTGTGACCTATAGCGTATTCGTCTTTGGTGTTATCAATTTCCTGATCGAGTATGAAGTCAGCATCAACGGCGGTAGAAGAACCGGGAACTGAAATCTTAAGATCCTTGCCATCGTTTTTAGTGAAAGTAGTGGGTACAAACGTCTCGGTGGGCTTGCCTTTGTCCTTTGTGCCTGTGTTACTGTCGGCCTGTCTTCTGTAATATACAGTGAGATCGCCGTCTTTCTTTGCGGTAACGGAAAGCGCGCAAGAACCGCCGTTGTCTGTGCCGTACTTGTTAGTATCCGTAGGAGCATCCTTTACTCTAACCTGCATTGAGTTGTAGATCTCGTAGTCCTCAACTTCATACTGGTTATCGGCGATAGTGGAATATCCAACTTTGGTCTCTACGGTTAAGTTATCGTTGTCAATGATCTTGGTATTTACAGGGATAGCCTTTGTTGTCTTATCCTTGTCGCCCTCCTTGCCGGGATCAGCGGTAGCCGTTACTACATCCTGAACCAATGAGCTTCCTGCGTCAACAACGAACGCCATATTGGGCGTCGGCTTAGGCGTAGCAGACGCTTCGGTTCCGGGAGCGGTTGTCTCGGTGGTTTCGGGAGCGGTTGTCTCGGTGGTACCGGGAGCGGTTGTCTCGGTGGTTCCGGGAGCGGTTGTCTCGGTAGTTTCGGGAGCGGTTGAAGTCTCGGGAGCCTTTGACTCCTCAGCGGGAGCATCGGCAACTTCGATATCACCGCCGCCTATAAGAGTAACGGTGTACTCGGCAGCCTCATCGGAAGGACCGGGAGTAGCGTCGGTGCCGGCCGAAGGACCGGGAGTTACGACAGTACCCGCGGAGGGACCGGGAGTTACGACAGTACCTGCCGAGGGACCGGGGGTAACATCAGTGCCGGCCGAAGGACCGGGAGTAACGACAGTACCGGCTGAAGGACCGGGAGTAACGACAGTGCCGGCGGAAGGACCGGGAGTGATGTTAGGATTAGCTGTCGGCTTGGGAACATCGGAACCGGAAACTTCGATCTCGAATTCAACAACGCCGTCGTTAGTTTGGATCGAGAACTTGTTCTTACCGTTGGGGAGAGACTTAAGGAACGCATCGGAGAAGGTAACCTTGTTGCCGTCAACGGTGTAGTCCACGCCCTCCTTAAGATCTGTGCCGAGAGGTGTGCCGTCATTATCGGTCCAAACAACGCCCTGAACCTCGGGAGTTGAACCGTCGGAAGTAACGAGCTCGGCGGTAACGGGAGCGGGGTTGGAGGGATTAAAGGGCTCGGAAGGATCCTTTATCTCAACAGAGGGACCGGAAGGACCCTGACCTGATTTGTAGGTAACAACGACCTTAACATCCTCAGCGGGCATAGTGAAGGTATAGTCGGCGGTGTTAACGTCAACATTCTTGCCGTCGGCCGAAGTAGTAACGGTCATAGACTCAACGGTGAGGCCTGAGGGAGCAACGAACTGAACGGTATCGCCGGAAGCGAACGGGAATTCAGCGTCGCAGTCGTCAGCCGCGGGCGCCTGAGTGGGAGCCTGCGTAGGAGCCTGAGTGGGAGCCTGCGTAGGAGCCTGAGTGGGCGCCTGAGTAGGAGCCTGGGTAGGAGCCTGAGTAGGAGCCTGGGTCTCGGTCGAGGGCGCCTGAGTGGGCACTGTAGCAGAACCGTTAGGATCATAAACAACAGTACCGAACTGAGCCTTAGAACCGCCTACGAAAGCGTAGTAATCATAACCGGGCTCGGCCATAAACTCAAAGGCGTTAGAAATGTCAGCGTCCGTCTTATTGGTAAACTCTTTAACGATCTCGCCGCCGTCGGTTGCGTTTTCAGCGTACTTGATAACATAACCGGTCTTATACTTCATCTCGCCGGTTTCTTTATCTTGGCTCTGCTTGCCAACGGACATGTTAACCGTTACAAGACCGCCTTTTGAAACGTTGATCTTAATCGCCGAACCGGAAACGGGAGCCGCGTCAACAGAAGGAGTCTTGCCGTCAGAGGTTCTGGGATTATCGTTCGCGGAGATATTTCCGTTTTTAGCCGACCATGCATAAGATTCGCCGGCGGGCAGAGGATCAACTGTCAGAACTTCATCGATAACTTCCGGATCGGGGTTAGATTCCTTACCGGTGGGAACCGACGGAGTCCACCTAGAAGTAAGGTCGGGGGCAGCGGTAGCGACGGGAGCCGGAGTAGCGCCGTTAGCGGGAGCAACGGTAACGGAAGAAAGGAGAGCGGGTTTAGTGGTACCGTCAGCGATCCAGAAGAATACGCGGGTGCCTTTGGCGATAACCTGATCAATCTTGTAAGTCCAAACCGAATAGCTTCCTGCCGAAGAACCGTCGGGATTAAGGATAGTTTCATCAACAAGGCCGAAGTCGATATCCTGACCGGAGAAGCCTATGCGCGCGTAAGCGTGAGCGCCGGGCACGCTGTTGCCCTTACCCATAACAGCAGAAGCGTAGCCGTCGAAGGGCATAACAACGCCGAAAGCGCCTTTAACTTCAGGAATGTGCTGACCGACCGAGCCGCCGCGGGAGTAGATATTACCGTCGGCGAGATCGTTGTTAAGGCCTTCCATCTTATGTCTCGGGCCTGTGAACTTACTGCCGCTTTGAGTAAAGTAACCAAAATTACCGCCGTCTATAAAGAGGTTCTCGGTAATTTCGGGCTCGTTATCTTCCTTGCCTTTGCTGTCATAACCATCTTCATGAACAACTTTGTAAGTGATAGAGCCGTCAGAATTTTCGACCTTCTCGAGCTTAGCAGCCAGTTCATTGGTAGAATCGGCGCCGAAGTTGAACACGCCTGTATCGGGATCGGCATCAGCGGCAGCGGCCGCGGAAGCGGGAGCGAAAACTATCTTAGCGATAGCGACGTTATTATCAGCGGAGATAACGACCTCTGAACCCGCGGTAACAGCGACATCCTGCTTAACGTAGGGAGAGTCGGTACCTTTGGTTTCGATCTTGGTGTCCTTACCGTTTTGAGAAACGATAGCGGAGCGAACGTCTGTATTAGCCTTATCGGGGCTGCCGTGTTTTACATAAAGAGTAAGAGTACCGTCGGCAGCGGGGGTATAGGTTATAATTCTATAAGTTTTACTATCGTCGGTTTTGCCGCCGAACTTAAGAGCGCCGACAACTTCCTCATCGCCGAAAGTAGTTTTGCTTGATCTGTCAACCTCGAAGGAGTGGTTATATTCCTGCTTGGTTTCGTCGATAGTATCGCCGGAAACGCAGCTGAATCCGTTACCGAGATCAACGGGACCGGTGTACCACTCTTTTTCCTTATTGCTGCTGTTTGTAAGCATAGTGCCGGCGGGAGCGTTCTCGAAGGTGATGGTAACGCTTTCGCCGGATACGGGCGGCTGAGCGGGAGGCTGGGTAGCGGGAGCCTGGGTAGCAGGAGCCTGAGTAGCGGGCGCCTGGGTAGCGGGAGCCTGAGTGGGCTCTGCGCCGGCAGCTTTAATGAGCTTACCGTCTTTACCGTCGTTATAAAGGTGAGCTGTGTAAGTGGTAGTTTCACCGGGTTTGGGGGTAGCTGTCGCGCCGGGTACGGGAGTAGACTCGCCGGGTATGGGAGTAACGTCGGGAGAAGAAGACTCACCGGGGCCGGGAGTAACGTCAGCACCCGCGGAAGGAGCAGCTGTGGGAACAACTCCGCTTGCGTCATAGCCGGCATAGAGATTGATGTTGGATGTAACCTTATCTGTCTCCAATACGAACAGTCTGTTCACGTCGCCGGACTCAGCGGCCGCGCTTGTTGTGTACCAGCCTCTGAAGTCATAACCGGCCTTCTCGTACTTGTCGGCAGTAGGTCTCTTGCTTACGGGGATAACCTGGTTGCGAACGAGGCTTGCAGCCGTGTGAACCAGCTTACCGTCAACATAGAATCTTGCGGTCAATGACGAGGTTGTGCCGCCGCCGCCAGGACTGCCGCCGCCCCATGTGGTGCCGCCGCCGTTGTTAACGCCGCCGCCCCAGATGATGCTGTTATCCTCTGAGCCTGAGCCGCCGTTAATGCTGGCAGAACCTGACAGGTTGTTCTGGAATCCGAACTGCGAAGCGCCCGTGATGTCGATCGAGCCGCTTACCTGAGGCGATACAACAAGACCGTCAGCTACTACGCCGTTCAGCGTAACGCCGCCGGATTTAACCATAACGATACCGTCAACATACAGAGGTCCGTATGTTCCGGGGCCTGTTATGTACATCTTGATCATGTTGTCGAGCATCTTAACGAACTCGCCTCTGGCTACGAGATCCTTAGGCTTGATCGTGCCGTCGGGATAACCGTTTACATAACCGGCAGCCGTCATAGCGCCAATGTGGCCCGTGGCATATTCGGAAATGTCGGAGTAGTCAGCATACTGAGTGATGCCTGCCTGTGTGTTGTCAGGCGTGAGACCATAAGCGCGCGAAAGCATCGTCATGGCTTCCTCACGGGTCATGTAAGCGTTCGGAGCCATTGTTCCGTCGCCGTTACCCTTGAGTGTGCCGGCCGCAACAAGCTTGAGCACCGCGTCGGCATACCATGCCGTGGGGTCTACGTCTGTGAACGAATTACCGGCTGTTGTTACATAGCCGATAACGTTTTGTGTAACCTGCGCAACTTCAGCGCGGGTGATGGCATCGTCCGGTCTGAAAAGGCCGTTGCCGTCGCCCTGGATAACGCCATAGTTTGTCCACGTGTCGATAACGCCCTCTGCCCAGTGGCCTGCTGTGTCATCAAAGCTGGCCGCCGAAACTGCGGGGATAGCGAGAGTGGTCAGAACCATAGCGATTGCCAAAATTGAGGCTAAGGTTCTTTTAAAGTTTCTCATACAGAAACCCTCCTTGAATTAATTTGTTTGAGGCTTGCGCCTCTATTTTTATTTTATTTTTTTTCGTAAATCATGCCGCCTGCGCGCTGAAAACAGCCACAGCAAAACGGTGCAAATATACAATATGTTGTATATATGGCCTCAATATACCACCATATATGCGTAAATTTGCGCACAAACACCTTATTTTAAGATATTTTGCTATGTACTATAATATCACAATTGATTACAAAATGCAATACTTTTAAGAAAAAAATTTTAATTTTTCTATAAATGGTCTACAATCCTTGATTCTATACCGAAAAAAAGACCTGCCGAGACCGCGAGCAGCGCCGACGCGAAGATCCAGAAATACGCGGCGTGCCACACGGGGCACGAGCCGGCAACGCCGAACGCCGAACGAAAACCTTCCGATATATATATAACGGGATTTATTACGCGCAAAACCGCTTGGGCGCGCTCGGGCGCCGCGCCGATGTCCCAGAAAACCGGGGTCACCCAGAAGCCCAGCTGCGTGATTATGGGAAGCAGGCTTTTTAAATCGCGGAAAAAAACAGTGATAACAGACAAAAAATAACCGACAGCCAGCGAAAACAGCAGCTCGGCGGCGAGATAAACGAGCAGCGAAACGCGGGATCCTCCGCCGAGCGCGAGCAGAACCGCCAGAAAAACAGCGTGCACCGGAAGGCACGACAGCACGCGCGCCGCCGGCAGCAGACCGATATTGAGCCTTGACTTGCGCGCGAGATAGGAATAGTCGATCAGGGCGCACGACGCGGAGGACGCGGCCTCGCTCACAAACAAAAACGGAGCCAGCGCCGAAAGCAGCCACACGAGATACGGCGAGCCGTCCACGGGGCCTGTTCTTAATATAACCCCGAACACAAAAAAGTAGAGCAGGGCGACGGCGGCCGGATATAAAAAAGCCCAAAGAACGCCGAGGGAATGCCCGGCGTACCTTGAGCGAAAGTCTATCACGGCCAAAGCCAAAAGCTGTCTTAACATATGGTTCTGAGATACCGCGCGAACGCGTCTTTGAGATCATCGCGGCGAAGGGCAAACTCGACGGTCGCCTCAAGAAAGCCCAGGCGGTCGCCCACATCGTAGCGGCGGCCGACAAAATCGTAGGCGTACATCTTCTCGTCCTTGGCAAGGGCCTTGAGCGCGTCGGTCAGCTGTATCTCTCCGCCGGCGCCCGGTTTGGTCTCTTTGAGTTTCCCGAATATCGCCGGGGTGATAACGTATCTGCCCAGCACGCCCACGTCGGTGGGAGCCTCATCGGGCGAGGGCTTCTCGATCATGTCGTTTACGGTGTAGAGCCGATCGCCGATCTTCTCGCCGTCCACGCAGCCGTATTTGCATATGTTCTCGTGGGGCACGGTCTGGACGCCCAGCACGCTGCCGCCCGTCTCGTTATACACGTCTATCAGCTGCTTTGTGCAGGGAGTTTCTTCATTATATACAACGTCGTCGCCCAGCAGCACCGCGAAGGGCTCGTCCCCCACAAAGGACTCGGCGCACAGCACCGCGTGGCCCAGGCCCCTGGCCTCCTTCTGGCGCACCGAAACCACCTCCGCCATGTCGGCGATGGCGCGGATCTGCTCCAGATACTCGGTCTTGCCGCCCTTTTCGAGCAGCGCCTCGAGCTCGAGCGTTCTGTCGAAGTGGTCCTCTATCGCTTTTTTGGTGTGAGACGTGACGAGGCATATCTGCTCTATGCCCGACGCCACGGCCTCCTCAACTATATACTGGATCGTGGGCGTGTCCACAATCGGAAGCATCTCCTTGGGCATCGCCTTGGTCGCGGGCAGGAAACGCGTTCCCCAGCCGGCAACCGGAATAACCGCCTTGCGCACGGGTTTGAATTCTGCTGACATTTTACTTCTCCTTTCGGTTGACTGTTTTCGATAATTATTTTTTATATTATAACACACCCGAACGCGAAAATCAAGCGATTTTGAAAGGTAGCTTTGAACCCGCAAGCAAGCTTGCTGATTAGGGAAAAGCGGAAAAATGACCGCAAATAAAAGCAGACGTATTTTATAACGCCTGCTTTTTTGGTTTGACTGTGGAAATTACGCTATCATGTCGGCAAATCCCGTTTGGTCGAATATGGTTTGAACCGCCTCGTTTTGTCCGGTGACGGCAAGGTTTCCATTTCCGACCTGCTTAATCATAAGAAGCAGCACGCGCAGTCCGGCGGTCAATATGGTAATTTCTCCGTCAACCGTGTTTAGCGCGTCACGAAGCGAGCGGTAATTCGTCGCATCCGCACTGTGATATTCCGTGTCCTTTATTCCGCGCTCGGCGCAGATTTCGCCGATCACCGGAGCGAGCTCGTCCGTTACGATAGGCAGGTCGCAGCCTATGTAACGCATATCCCTAAACGTTTCACATAACGCCCGCGGCGCATATCCGCACGGAAGGTCTAAAACTGTGCTGTTTTTATAATTGCCTGCAATTTTGTTTGTTGAGCGGAAACGCGATTCCAACAATAAGGTCAGTTCAAGGCTGAGCGCCACCTTCTGTTCATCCGTGCCGATAAGCGAGTCGGCGTCTATACCAAGTTTTTTCGCCAATACCGGCGCGTCCTTATCGCCCGCTATGCAGTAATGCAGCAGCACGGCTTTCGCTGTATTGTATATCGGATTTGTTTGTTCTCTTAAATCTTGTTTTTCTTCCATTTTGTGCGCCTCCTTTTATATACTTTCATTAGCCGAAAGTATTTACTCCTTTAATTACTTCTTAATTACAATTTATTATAGCACAGTTGAACAAAAATACAAGATAAATTTGGTAATTTTGCTTATAGAAAATGTAGAAATTTATTGCGTAATTTTATGCTGATCGTGGAATTTATGTTTATAATAAGCGGCTCTTATATGAAAGGTTATATGCCGCTCTTATATAAAGATGAATTCATCTTTCATTCTATCTTCTATATAAAATACTTTATACGTTTAGCAAAATACCAAATTTCTAACAAAAGAATTACAATACTCGAAAAAAAATTACTTAAACTTAGTTTAAAATATAAGTTCATCGCTATCATCGAAACGGATACGATAATATATAAATATATTGCATACTTCTTTTTATGTTTAAAACCCTGCCATATTAATATGCTAACTACAAGTATATATATACAAAACATATCTAAAAATAAGGTGTCAATAGCAAAGTTAGTAAACACTTGCATAGTTAATACTATTGATAATATTACAAAAACTAATACTATTATAGGTATTTTTACCTTAGTTATAAAGCTAAACCATTTCCATCCAAGTACGCTTTTATTCATACCGATCTCCTCTTCCTTATCTATAAAAATATATCAACTTTGATATTTATTTTTGATCTCAACAAAATTATAACACCGCTATTACTATTTGTCAATATAAATTTTTCTATATGTATGTTTATTTTGTGTGTATTCGTGATATTATATTTTCAAAATTACTGATAGTAATAATTGACAACAAAATTCTTTCTTATGGTATATATCAAGGAGATGATTTGTGTGGAAGATAGCATTGGAAAACGTGTTAAAGCAATAAGGAAAAAGAAAAAACTAACTCAAATACAGCTTGCAGAGAAGGCATACATCAGCGAAAGCTATATAGCTTTAATTGAACTTGACAAGCGCAATCCAAGTACAGATGTCATAATCAGACTCGCTGAAATTCTCGGTGTAAGTTCCGATTATCTTCTTTTCGGCGATACCACTAAAAATGATACAGCGTTTTTTAGAGAATGGAAAGAATTGATGGCAGGCAGAACTCCAAAAGAAATAGAAGCCGCAAATACAATAATAAAGATATTTTTTGATAACATTGATAACTGTAACAAAACATAAAACTTCTACATATCTGTAGATCTGTTTCAATCTATACCCATCCACAGATATATTTTGATATTTAGTATTCATATTATTTGACTTTGACGCCGAAGTTGACGGCGGAATAGATCATAATAGATGTAAATAGATATAAATAAATGCAAATAAATAATAAAAAATAGTGATCAGAAGATAATAGCTATTTGCTGATTCAGGGCTCCCGCGGAGTCCGAAGGACTTCGTGGGATAAGCGCCGAAAAAGGCGGTCAAAAAAGAAGGCCTTGCAAAGCAAGGTCTTAGTAAAAAACCGCCTTAGGGCTCCCGCGAAACGCCAGTGTAGCGCGTTTCGTGGGAATAGCGGAAAATCAACCGCTCAAAAAAGAAAGTCATGCTTTGCATGACTTTCGCAAAAAAGCGGTTGATTTTCCGCTGGTGCGAGTGGTCTTACAGGACTTGCGTGAAAACGGCGTGGATACGTTGGTTTTGGCAGTCAACAAACGGTATTAA
>CANPWW010000077.1 GCA_947585115.1 uncultured Monoglobus sp. | reverse complement strand
ACGACCGGGTAAAGGAATATGGCAGGACTAAAAAAGCCATAGACGAAACAATAAAAATATGCAAAGACAGGAATATTTTAAGAGAATACCTATCCAACCACGAAAGCGAGGTGCATGATATAATGTTTTCACTTTATGATGATGAACAGATACAAAAAGCAATGATGAGAGACGCCCGCAAAGAAGGCATAAAAGAAGGTGAAATGCGAGGCGAAAAACGAGGCATAGACGCGATGATAGCGAATTTAAAGAATATGGGCGTGAGCGAAGAAGTATTGCGAAACGCGGCAAATATGTCACAGTCGCAGCTTTCCTAATCGCTATTCACTAACTACTAATTACTATGTTGGGGTGCATGATATAATGTTTTCACTGTATGACGACGAGCAGATCCAAAAAGCCATGATGAGAGACGCCCGCAAAGAAGGCCTCGCCGAAGGCCGAATGGAAGGCCGAATGGAAGGCATAGACGCGATGATAATAAATTTAAAGAACATGGGCGTAAGCGAGGAAATGCTGCGAAACGCAGCAAATATGTCACAGTCGCAGCGTTCCTAATCGCTATTCACTAATTACTAATCACTAATCACTATGTTGGCTAATCACTATGTTGGGTTTGTATTTCTAATACTTGGGGCGGTGAACAATCGTTGTTTGGCTCTTAAAAAGAAAAGGGGCGGGGTTATGTATAGGTTTGATGAATCGAGAATTTTGATCGACTGCGGGGATATAAAGAGGCAGTCGGAGTTTCATGATATAATAGCCGAGCGGCTGGATTTTCCCGATTATTACGGGAAGAATCTGGACGCGCTGTATGACGTCCTGTGCGAGCTGCCGCCGGTCACGCTGGTTTTAAAGCGCGTGAAAAAGTTTAAGAAGCATCTGGGCGGCCGAGCGGATCTTATTCTCGCGGTGCTCGGCGAGGCGGCAGAGTACAACGACGGCCTTGTGATAGAGATCGAGGAATGAGAGCAGCCGTTCGGCTGATATTTTAACGGCTTGATTTTGAGCGGCGGAGATCGCTTACGCGGTTCCCGACCGCTTTTTTGTATATATTGACATTTTGTTCATTATGATGTATAATATTACAAATCAATAAAAAAGTATATTTTAAGCGAGGTGCGAATTATGAAAAGAATATTTTGCTTGATCATGTCGATGGTGCTGGCCGCGGCGGTCCCGACTCTGCCCGCGGCTGCCGAGGGCGCGGATATTGTTGAGATCTCAAACGCCGAGGAGCTTTTGGCGATCGACGGCACAGTCGGCGGAACATATATATTGACCGACGATATTGATATGTCGGGAGCATCCCGCAAGCCGCTTGACCTGTCCGACACGATCATAGACGGAGACGGGCACGCGGTAAAAAATCTGACGATAACGGGCAGCTTCGGCGCAGGCACGGTCGGTCTTATCGGCGGAGAGGGCCAAAATAACATTGTAACAAACATGGATCTTGAGAACGTCAAAATAGATATCACGGCGAATGTATCGGATAGTATGACGGTAAGCCCGATCGGAAACGCGCGGGCCGAAAACTGCGCTGTCTTCGGAACGGTCAAGGTGGGCGGAAACGTCGCGCCCCCTGAGGGAGGACATGCCGATTTGAGCGTGTTCGGCCTAAGCAACGCGGAGGACTGCATGGCCGAGCTCGACATAACCGTTAACGCCCGCGCCGACGAGGACAACGCCGGCATAGTGGCGGCCGGAATAATCAACGGAACAAACTGCTATTTCACGGGCGACATAAAGTCCTCGGGCGGCGCATGCGGAATAATCAACAGCGCGGATTGTTATTATGAGGGAGATATTCTCGATGGCAGCATAGGAGTCGTTAAAACCGAATATGATCATATATATACGCAGTATCTTGTTGAGGGAATAAGAGATTCCGAAAGATGTTATTTTGAAGGCGATATAAAGTCCACGGGCGGCGCGCACGGAATAAACAAAGGAACGGACTGTTATTTCGCGGGTGACATAGATGTTTTGGATGATGGCACGGTATATCCTTTTAATATTGTATCCGCTGTCACAGGAGACAGCAAGAGCTGTTATTTTGTCGGAGACATTAATATACGCACACACGTGGATTACACTGATTGGGACATGACCATTTTAAGAGGAACCGACTGCGTTTTTATAGGTGATGTCAATACTTGGAATATATTTCGTTTAACCGGTGTCGAGGGCACAAACTGTTATTTTGAGGGCGATATATATTGTCATAGAGGCGCAGTTGTTGATGGTGTTGGGGGCACAGGCAACTGCTTTAAAGGAAACATAACGCTTGATCAAGGTGATGCGTTAACTGCTATATCGTACGGCGAAAATAATTATTTTGAAGGAGACCTGACATTTAAAGGAAACGGAAGACTACTTGATGGTGTGACTGATTATAACGATTACGATGGATCATACAACAATCATTTCAACGGCAATATTACCGCAACAAATCGCGGAAATACGTTGACGGGCGTATCGGGAAAACGTTTGGGAGTGTGCGAGCGGGGGCATCATATTTCCGACAATATGATTGGTGATGGGTATTTGTGTTCGACTTGTTTAGAACAGGATCGTAGAACATATATGATATTAACCACGTACAAGCACGCCTCAAGCACGGCGGCGATGCCGGAGCCGCCCGAGCCGACGGCCGAGAACTACGCGCTGCAGGTGGTCGACGAGGTGACCGAGCAGCCGATAGCCGGGGCGGAGGTGACGATCAAGGGCGAAAAACACACGGCCGACCAAAACGGAGTGGTAAAGCTGAACGAAAGCCGCCTGATACGTGATATGGAAGTGGCGGTAGAGGGCGAAAAGGTGCACAGCGACAAGGTGTACATCGCCAAAAATGACAGCGTGAACACGGTGGAGGTAAACGCCTTTGACCTTGACAAGGAGGATATTTTTTCCGGAAACGATCAGTCGGTCACGATCAAAGGCCCGTCGATAAACATCGCGGGCAAGGAGTTCAGCATATTTGAGCTGCCGTACAGCTTCAGCACCGAAGACCTGTTTGAAAATGTGAAGGTAGCGTATAACAAGACCGACAAGAGCTACGAGGTGCTTTTGGGCGACTATGAGGACATAGGCAAGGACACGCCCGATGGAAAACCCGAAAACGCCGAGAGCGATGAGTGGAGAGAAATGTACGACGAGGTGGCGGACATATACGAAAAGGCCGTTGATTCAACGGTAGAGCTTGACGAGATCATCAAGGCGGGAGATTTGTTTAAACCCAAGAAAAAATCCTTCGGATTTGAAGCCGATATGTCGGCGGGAGGGTTCCTGAAGTTTAAGGGCGAGAACGGAAGGCTGAGCCTTGTGGATGGCGGTTTTGTGGTGGCCGCGTCGGCCGAGTTCAGCGGAGGATATCCGCTGCCGCCCGCGCCGTATGTGTTCATTGCATTCGGGCTTAAAGGCGAGGCGGGTGCCTCGGCAAAGTTCGAGCTGAAAAAAGCGGTGTACTCCGATCCGGAGCTCGATATGAAGCTTGATATGACGGCGGCGCTGTCGCCGAGGCTCGGCGTGGGCGTGGGCCTGAAAAAGGCGGCGAGCGCCGAGATAGGCATAGAGGGCAGCATAGAAAACAGTCTGCGCCTGCCCATGAAGTCGCTTGAGGAAAACGCTGTGGTCGAGCTTAAAGCAAAGCTGTACTACGCGCTGCAGTTCCTGTGCTTCACATACGAGGACAGCGTGGAGTTTGCCGGAACGCGGCTGTGGCCGAGGGCGGAAATCATCTCTCTCGCGTCGATAGACGGACCCGAGGATCTGAAACCCGTGACGCGCGATTATCTCGGCAGAGCTTCGGCCGCGGCCGAGCTTCCCGGAACCTTTAAGGCTGACATATATCCGTACAGCGAGGTGCAGACGGCGGATCTCGGCGAAGTGGGAACGCTCGTTGTATGGCTCGACGACGACACTTCAAGAACAGCGAACAACCGAACCGCGCTTTACTACAGCATAGCGAAGGACGGCGTTATGACAACGCCGAAACAGATAGACGCGGACGGCACGGCCGACTTTGAGTTCAGCCTGACGGCGGACTACGACAAAGCGGCAATAGCGTGGCAGAACGCGTCCGAGCCTCTGACCGACAGCGATAATCTTGACGCGGCGGCGAAAAAGATAAACATATCATACGCCGAGTTTAAAAATTCTGCATGGAGCGAGCCTGTTGATATAACGAGCGGTGAAGATTATGAGTACAGTCCGCGCATAGGTCTTGATTATTCGACAGCGTACGTGCTGTACACAACGAACAACGAAAACAGCGGAATGCCGGGCGTAAACACCACCGGAGAGACGGTTAGAAAGACAGAGATCACATACGGTGAGGCAAGACCTTCCGAGGTCGTGTATGACAATTTGCCGATCGTGTACGACACGGCAGTGGACTCAAACGGCAATACGCTTTGTTACACCGAGAAAAGCGGCGGCGGCAAAGTTTTGTATAACAACCAAGACGAGGCGGACAGCGGCGACGGCATAACGGGTATTTACAGCGGCGGCAGCAATTTGTACTACACCAAAGACGGAACACTGCGCGAACTCAGTTATTCCTCGACCTATGAATATGCCGAGTGCCCCGGCGCGGAGAGTATGGCGCTTGTGGGAGACGACGCCGTGGTATACGAGGTGAGCGACGGGTTCAAGTCAAATCTGTACGCGTCATTCAGGAATGAAAATTATGAATGGGAAAAACCCGTGCCGATAACCGATCTGGACGAAAAGATACGCTCATACAGCGCCGATATAGATGATAACGGAAACATAACGATATACGCTGTGCTGGCCAAGGTCGACCCGGACAACAATATAGCCGGAGAGACAAGGCTCGCGGCGTTCGGCGCCGAAGCGCGCGAGGATATTGTCCTGGCGGGAGCAGAGCAAAAAGGGTCCGCGGCCCCGGGCGAGACGGCGGCGCTTGAGCTGATGCTCGTGAACAACACATCAAAGGATATTAGCGAGATCTCCGTCACGGCGACGGGCTCAAAAGTCGGCGGGCTTTACAGCGGCAGCGCCGCGGCTGACATACCCGCAGGAGAATACGGAACGGCGGAAATAGAATTTGATATCCCGCCCGGCTTTGAGGCGCAGGATGTGTCGGTCACAGTGTCGGCTCCCTCGATAAGCGACGCGGATATGTCAAACAATACAGCGTCGGCGTTTGTCGGCGGTGCGAATATAGCGGCCGAGATCGACGGAAGCGCGCTGCTTGATAGCGGAAAAGTGAAGATAAGGGTACGCAGCGCGGGCGCGGAGAGGGTCGACGACATAACCGTTACTTTAAAGAACGAGGACGGAACAGAGCTGTTCTCGCGGAATATTGCCTCTCTCGCGGGAGGAGACGAGGCGGAATTTGAGGCGGAGGTCGATCCGTCCCTGTATAATTTCAGCGAGAGCTATGAAAGCCTGGGATTAACGGCCGAAGCAGCATGCGCGGCAAAAGAGACGACAAAGCGCGACAACGTCGCGGCGCTGAGGATATCGAGCAAAAAAGCCTTGGCGCTGCGCCTGCCGGAGAGCGAGGTAACGCTGAGACCCGGAGCTTCATACAGGCCCGCGATAGGATTCTATCCCGAGATCAGCGTGAACTCGGCGGTATACGCCTATTCGAGCGATGAGAGCGTCGCGGCCGCGACCGATGACGGAACGGTGACCGCGAAGGCGAACGGAACGGCTGTGATAACATACATGTCGCCGCAGGCGGAAAGAGGCGCGTCGCTCAAAGTGACCGTTTCGGACACCGCGCCCGAGCCGACAACAGCGCCTCCGACGCCGACTTCGCCGACGGCGACAACAGCATCTCCGACGCCGACTTCGCCGACGGCGACAACAGCACCTTCATCACCGACTCCGCCGACATCTACAACAGCATCTCCGACACCTACAACATCACCGCCGGCGGAGACAAAAGATCCCGCAGCAGATACACCGACGTCAACGCCGAGCCCTGCTCCGGATCAAAAAATGTCAAAGAGTGATGTTGTTATCCAAAACGGCGTTATCACCGTGACCACAAGTCTTGACGGATTGCGGGAGGAGGATAAGGAAATATCCGCGGTTTTGGCGGCGCTCTATGACGAAAACGGAGCGATGATCGATATTTGCCCGACCGAGTATAACGGATCGGATGTAAAGAGCGAGTTTGAATACAGAGCCGAGGCCGACCATATAAAGGTATTCGTCTGGAACAAAGACGGAAGCCTTAAACCGATCACCGATGTTCCGGAATATATTGATTTGAGATCCTGATACAAAAAACAGGCGCCCGATCGGGCGCCTGATATTTTTTCTGTTATTTTGCCGCGGCGCAGATCAGATCCACGCATTTTTCGATGCCGAGGGCGGTGCTGCAAAGGCAGATGTCGTAGTTCTTCATAACGCCCCACTCGCGCTCGGCGCAGTATTTGTAGTTTATCGAGCGTTTTTTGTCCGCGTCCTTTATGATCTTCTTCGCCTTGTCGGCGCTCACGGAATAGAGCTTTGTCACGCGCTCGATCTTGGAGTCAAGCGCGCCTCGGATAAACACGTTGAGGCAGTCGCCGCGCTCTCTTAAAATATAGTCGGCGCAGCGGCCCACGATAACGCAGGGGCCCTCGTCGGCGATCTCAAGAACCAGCTCGCGCTGAACCCTGTAGAGATAGTCGGTTATGGATGTGCCGTCTCTGTTGCGGGCGATGAACGCGTAGGAAAACATGCTCTTGCTGGGAGCGTACTCTCCGGCCTTGCGGATGTACTCCTTGGCGAGGCCCGTTTTCTCCGCCAGCTTTTCTATGATCTCTTTGTCGTAATACTTATAGCCCAGTTTAGCGGCTGCCTTTTCGCCGATCTCGCGTCCGCCGCTGCCGAACTGGCGGCTTATGGTTATAATATTTTTCATGGTTCCCGCCTCACAATTTATTGGGTGACAAATTTATTTCGCGTATTCGATGGCTCTCAGCTCGCGGATAACATTGACTTTGATCTGACCCGGATACTCCATGGTCTCCTCGATCTTCTTGACGATATCCTTCGCCATGAGAATCGTGTCGTCGTCGCTGACCTTGTCGGCCTTGACCATGATCCTGACCTCGCGGCCCGCCTGGATCGCGAACGAGCGGTCAACTCCGTCGAACGAGTTGGAGATCTCCTCAAGCTGCTCGAGACGCTTGATGTAGTTTTCCAGATTTTCGCGTCTGGCGCCGGGTCTCGCGGCCGATATGCTGTCCGCCGCCTGGACCAGGCACGCCTCGATCGTCTGAGGCTCGATGTCGCCGTGGTGCGCCAGGATACAGTGAACAACCTTGTCGTTTTCCTTGTACTTCTTGGCGAGGTCGGCGCCTATTGTGACGTGCGAGCCCTCGACCTCGTGATCGACAGCCTTGCCTATGTCATGCAGCAGTCCGGCGCGTTTTGCCAGAGCCACGTCGGCGTCAAGCTCGGCGGCCATAAGTCCCGCCAGGTGCGAGACCTCGATCGAGTGCTGGAGCACGTTCTGACCGTAGCTTGTTCTGAACTTGAGCCGTCCGATAAGACGGATAAGCTCGGGGTTGAGGCCGTGAACATTGGTGTCAAACACCGCCTTTTCGCCCTCTTTTTTAACGATATGGTTGACCTCTCTGCGGGATTTTTCAACCATTTCTTCAATTCTTCCCGGATGGATCCTGCCGTCGCTGATAAGCTTCTCAAGGGAGCGTCTTGCGACTTCGCGTCTTACCGGGTCAAAGCCCGAAAGGATAACCGCCTCGGGCGTGTCGTCGATGATCAAGTCGATACCCGTCAGGGTCTCGATGGTTCTGATGTTTCTGCCCTCGCGGCCGATTATGCGGCCCTTCATCTCGTCATTGGGCAGGGGAACGACCGAAACGGTCGTCTCGGTAACATGGTCCGCGGCGCATCTCTGGATGGCGCCGGTGATGATCTTGCGGGCTTTCTCGTCCGCCTCCTCCTTTGCCTGTTCCTCAACGCTTTTGATAAGCAGCGCGGACTCGTGCTTAACGTCGTCCTCGACCTCTTTGAGGAGCAGGTCTTTTGCCTGCGATGCCGTCATGGTGGCGATTTTTTCAAGCTGTGCTATCTGGAGCTTCTTGACGCGCTCCACCTCGGCCTGAACCTCTTCCGCCTCGTTGAGCTTGCGCTGGATCTGCTCCTCGCGCTTCTCGATCATGCGGCTCTTTTTGTCTATCGCGTCTTCCTTTTGCTGCACACGGCGTTCCTGTCTCTGCAGTTCGTTTCGTCTCTCTTTGGTTTCTTTGTCAAGCTCGCTTCTTAATTTATGTATCTCTTCTTTTGCTTCGATCAATCTTTCTTTTTTGACGTTTTCCGCGTCCTTTTCCGCGGTCTTGCTTGCCTCGGAGATGATCCTCTCGGCCTCTTCCTCGGCGCTGCCGATCTTTACCTCGGCGAATTTTTTTCTATATGAATAGCCGTATTTAAACGCCGCGAACGCTGCCGCGACTCCCAGCAGGAAAACGACTATCAATAATATCCATGGCAGTATATTTATTTTAAAGCACCTCCTAATTAGTTAAAATCTGTTTTCTATATTTTTATATAGTTAAAGAAGTCGATACAAGTGAATCTGCATAAACAAAATATGTGCATACATAAAGTCACGAATATATTATACATGAGTTTTTTAAAAAAGTCAAGCGTCCGCGGCGGGTATTTATTTTATATATGTGTTACGTTTTGATAACAAAAACAAGGACAGCCGAACAATCGGCTGTCCCTGAGATCCGGAGCGGCTCGGCGCCCCGGTAGATGTGTTACGTAAGATCAGGAATGTACGATTAAACAATGTCCTCCATTTCGGGCTCCGGCTCCGACATAGCCTCGGCCTCGCCCTCGTCGGGAGCGTATATAACAAGCTCAACCGACTTTGTCAGAACATCAGCGTAGCTGTATGATACTCTGCGCTCGGTTGTGAAGAACTCATTCTGGTTGTCAAGCTTCACAGTAAAAATACTGGGATAGGTGCTTTCAATGACTCCCTCTCTTGTAACAATCTGCTTTCTGCCTTTCTTGGCCGTTAATCTGACTTTGTTGCCCACATTATCGGCAAGATTGGACTTAATTTTTGATAAATCATTTTGACCGTACAATAATCTAACCCCTCTTCACAATCATTTTCTGTATTATAACATATTATTACAAATTTGTAAAGAGAAATTACAAAATTCTAACAAAAAAGTTACAAATTTGTGTTAATAATCGAACAATGCGGTGGCTGGGAGCTATTCTTTACGTTCCCACCTCCGTCTTTTCGCCTTTGGCGAAAATCCACCTCCTCCCGGGAGGAGGCAAGCGGGCGGATAATAT
>CANPWW010000076.1 GCA_947585115.1 uncultured Monoglobus sp. | reverse complement strand
TATCCGACAAATTAAAAGGCGACACCGATCTCGGCTTTATGCTCTATCACATGAAATTCCACGACGGCGGGATCCCTAAGGACAACGATTGGGAGACGCGAAAGTTTTCCAACAAGGCCGACGCGGTGTTCTACCGCCCGCACATGATCGACGGAGTGATAGACGTTGCGAAATACAAGGAGATGATGAAATGCTGATAAGCGCGCTTAATGATTATTACGATATTTTAGCCGAAGAGGGCGCCGTCACTCAGCCGGGAACTTCATCTCAAAAAATCACTCACATGATCATGCTGAGACCCGACGGAACAATAAGCGATATTATAGATGTGCGCAAACCGGGACAGCCGGACAAAAAAGGCAAAACAAAGCTTGAACCGATTGAGGCCGTTTTGCCCGAACGGACGCAAAAGCCCGGGATCGACGCGAACATAATAGAGCACCGCCCATTGTATATTTTCGGCCTAAATTATGATAAGCAATCAAACACATTCACTCCCGAGGACAGGACCGACAAGGCGAAAAAATCGCACAATTGCTTTGCCGAAACTAACCTGAATTTCACCGAGGGAATGACATCCGATATCGTGGCGGCATACAGGAATTTTATCAAAAACTGGGCGCCTGAGAACGAGACGGAAAACCCACATCTTTTGAACATCGCCAAAGAATATTCCGGCGCGTATTTTATCTTTTGCCTTGACGGACATCCGGAAATCACCCTGCATTCCGAAAACGGGGAAATAATGCAAAAGGTCAAAACGAGCGCGGGAAGCGGCGATCAAAAAATCGACGGCATATGCGCGGTGACGGGCGCGCCTTCGGAGATCGCGAAAATACACGACAAGATCAAAGGTATTCGCGGCGGACAGGCCTCGGGTGGACTTATAGTCAGCTTTAACGATTCGGCTTTTGAGTCATACGGAAAATCTCAGTCATACAACAGCTCTGTATCAAAAACCGTAATGAAGCATTATACGGAAGCTCTGAATTATCTTATCGGCGATCCCGATCATCACGAATATATAGAGGACCTGACCGTGGTTTTCTGGGCTATGAAGAAAAACGACAGCGCGGAAACCGAACTGCTTATGTCAATGCTCGGTTTCGGCAGCGATAAAGCTGAAGAAAAAGAGACAAACAGGATGCTGACCAACGCGGCAGCCGAACTGAGCAAAGGCAGAAGCGTTGATTTATCAACAGACGATATTGACGAAAACGTGACGTTCTACGTGGCAGGCTTCGCTCCAAACAACTCAAGGATCGCGCAGAAATTCATATACCGCGACAAATTCGGCAACATTTTCGAAAACGCGGCAAAACACCAAGCTGATATGCTGATCGACGGCCCCAAAAAGCAAATTTCAATTTGGCGTATGCTGCGTGAAATGAAAGCGCCCAACAGCAAAAGCGAAAAGGCCGCGCCGCCTGTTATAGCGGCGATCTTCGGAGCGATACTCAACGGAACTCGCTACCCCGACGCTCTGCTTGAAACGATAATCAGAAGAGTAAAGGTTGACAAAACAATTAATTATGTTCGCGCCGGAATTATAAAGGCCAATATAAACAGAACGGCAAAATCAAACAAAAAGGAGGAAATTAAAGTGTCACTTGACAAAACAAACACAAACGAGGCATACTTATGCGGTAGACTGTTCGCGGTGCTTGAGCGCATCCAACAGAATGCCGCGGACACAAAGCTGAACAAAACAATAAAGGATTCATACTTTGCGTCTGCCTGCTCAAGACCATCAACTGTGTTCCCAAAGCTTATAAAATTAACTCAGTATCATCTGAGAAAGGATGAGTATGCTAAGAGCAACAATGATCTGATAGGCGAAATTATTGACCTGCTCGGAACGGAATTCCCGTCAACATTGTCTCTGCAGGACCAAGGCAGATTTGCGATAGGCTACTATCAGCAGGTGCAGGATTTTTTCAAAAAGAAAAATAATGAAAATAATAATAAAGAAGGAGAGATATAAAAATGGAAACAATTAAAAACAGATATGAATTTATAGCGCTTTTTGATGTTGAAAGCGGAAACCCCAACGGCGATCCGGACGCGGGCAATATGCCGAGAGTAGATCCGGAAACAGCACACGGTATAGTTACCGATGTGTGCATAAAAAGAAAAATACGCAATTTTGTCGAACTGAGCAAGGAAGGCGAGCCGGGATATAATATACTAATCAAGTCTGACAGATCGCTCAACTCCAAATTCACCGAGGCATATGAAGCCGAAGGTCTCAAAACCAAGCAAAAAGGCAAAAATGTCGACGACGTAAAAAAGGCACGCGATTACATGTGCAAAAACTATTTTGACGTGCGTGCGTTCGGCGCGGTAATGAACACAGGCGATGATCCGTGCGGCATCGTGCGCGGTCCGGTCCAGATCAACTTCGCCAGAAGCGTAGATCCTGTATACACTCAGGACATCACTATCACAAGACAGGCGAGGACCACCGACGAGAGAATGGGAAGCGGCGAGACCGAAATGGGCAGAAAGAGCATAATACCCTACGGCCTTTATAAGGCGGAGGGTTATGTGTCGGCAATGCTCGCGCAGAAGGTCACAGGTTTTTCGGAAGAGGATCTCGAGCTGCTCTGGACAGCTATAATCAATATGTTCGAACACGATCACAGCGCGGCGCGCGGTAAAATGTGCATGAGAAAGCTCCTGATATTTAAACATGAAAGCCCGCTCGGAAACGCCCCGTCGCATATTTTGTTTGATAAGATAACGATTAATAAGAAGGGCGATATCGAGTGCCCGAGAAGTTATGATGATTACGAGATCGTCATAGACAAAGATATGCCCGAGGGCGTAACGCTTATCGAAAAGCTGTAATGATTAATATACGCACTATCCAGCATTATATGTACTGCCCTCGACGCTTCGGACTGTTTGAGTTAAACCAAGACTGGGCGGAAAACGCTTTTGTCGTGAAGGCGAATATTATGCACGAGCGCGTCCATTCGGGCATGCACGAGCTTCGGTCAAAAGGAAAAATCGAACTCAGCTCGGTCTCGCTTTATCACGACGAGCTCGATCTGTACGGCATAGCGGACTGCATTGAATTCGTAAAAAGCAAAACAGGGGCTTATATAGAGCAGCTCGGCGACAATTTCAATGTGAACATCGTTGAATATAAGCCCCGCCGCCCCGCGGCCGGAACGGTAAACGAAACGGACGCGATACAGGTCTTTGCGCAAAAGCTTTGCGCGGACTATATATGGAAATGCAAAAGCGCGGGCTATATATACTACGGCGACGCGCATCGCAGGGTAAAGCTCGATCTTAACGAGGAGTATGACAAATACTATTCTCTGCTGCAAAAGCTGATTTTTGAAATGAACCAAGTTCTTGAAAGCGGAAAAATACCGCCTCGGGTCAAAGGGCAGAAATGCAGTGGATGTTCAATGAAAGACGCGTGTATTCCTCAGAATAAAAAATACACCGTTCGAGATCTTATTAAGGAGGAACGCATATGAGAAAGCTTTTGAATTCACTGTATATAACAGACGAGGATATCTATCTCACTCTTGACGGAGAAAACATTGTATGCAGGAAAGATAACGAGATCAAGCTCAGAGTGCCTTTTTCAAATATTGAGGCCGTATATTGTTTCAGTTACCTCGGCTGTTCTCCGGCCTTAATGGGAAAATGCGCAAAGTATGGTATTCCCATAAGCTTTATTTCGCCAAGCGGCCGCTTTCTCGCGAGCATTCACGGCCCGACGCACGGTAATATACTGCTTAGAAAAGCGCAGTTTGAGCAATTCGCCGATCCTCCGACTCTGCTGAGGCAAAACACGGTCGCCGCCAAGATGGCAAACACAAAAAGCGTTGTGAAGCGGACATTAAAAGATTACCCGTCAATAAATTCGGACGGCGGCCTTTCGCATTGTATTGAGCTGCTCGATCAATACATAGAAAACGTGTACGAAGCCGAAGATATAAACGAAATTCTCGGCATAGAGGGGCGCGGAGCCAAGGCCTACTTTGATGTTTTTGACAGCCTGATCCTGCATCAAAAGAATGACTTTAAATTCTCAATGAGAACCAAGCGTCCCCCGCTTGACAGGGTTAATGCCGTTTTGTCGTTTTTGTATACGATCTGGACAAACGACTATGCCTCGGCGCTTGAAAGCGTGGGACTGGACAGCTATATGGGATTTTATCATTCCGTGCGTCCGGGCCGCGC
This sequence comes from uncultured Monoglobus sp., assembly GCA_947585115.1. Classification (GTDB taxonomy): domain Bacteria; phylum Bacillota; class Clostridia; order Monoglobales; family Monoglobaceae; genus Monoglobus. The sequence goes on along the minus strand of CANPWW010000076.1, from coordinate 5,550 downwards.
CTCGCTGGCTTGTGATCTTGTGGAAGAAAGCCGCTGCATCATAGAACGATTCGTTCTGACTATGATAAATTTAAAAATACTGAACGCGGCGGACTTTGAAACGCAGGTCAGCGGAGCGGTATTTCTAAACACGGACGGCAAAAAGAAAATACTTTCCAAGTGGCAGGAAAAGAAACGAAGCGATATTGTCCATCCGTATTTGAAACAGAAAATAAAGCTCGGCCTTTTGCCATATGCGCAAAGCATGCTGCTCGCCAAGTATATTCGCGGCGAAATCGAAGAATATCCGTGCTATATTGTAAAATAGGAGGACAAAACCATGATGAGTGTTGTAAGCTATGATGTCTCAACAATAGATCCGGCGGGAAAGAAAAGGCTCAGAAAGGTCGCGAAGGAATGTCTCAACTACGGCCAGCGCGTGCAGAATTCGGTTTTTGAAGTTGATGTTGATTACTCAACATTTCTGAAACTGAAAGACAGATTGGAAAAAATTATTGACAAAGATAAGGACAGCCTCAGAATATACTATCTCGGCAACAACTGGAAAAAGCGAGTTGAGCATATAGGTGCCAAATCGACCTATGACCCGGAAGGCGCGCTGATTATATAGCAAACTCGGCGAACCTTAAGCAATATCAAAAACCCAATAAGGTTCGCCGAAAAAAATTTGATTTTCCTTCAAATGTATGTTAAAATTTTAAAGAAGTCCGCCAAAATGCGAGGCGAGATCCATATATTATACAATATATAGAGTCACGCCTCGCATGAGGCGTGTGAGTTGAAACTTAGAAGAAGGGAGAGTCGAAAATGAACATAACAGGTCACGCCTCGCATGAGGCGTGTGAGTTGAAACATTTTGAACAGGATTTTCGGATGTTGCGTCAAGTGTCACGCCTCGCATGAGGCGTGTGAGTTGAAACTTATAATGCCTATTGTGATGATGCCGTGGGCGGCGTCACGCCTCGCATGAGGCGTGTGAGTTGAAACATCCTAAACAGTCTGCACATAAATATAACTGTAAGTCACGCCTCGCATGAGGCGTGTGAGTTGAAACTTTTGATGAAATAGATAAAATGGGCGGAGCGGCGTGTCACGCCTCGCATGAGGCGTGTGAGTTGAAACTCCTCAATAGGCGCGTTCAAATTATGTAGAACGCCGTCACGCCTCGCATGAGGCGTGTGAGTTGAAACAATGCCAAAATCAAATACCGCTGTTTCAACATGATGTCACGCCTCGCATGAGGCGTGTGAGTTGAAACGACATAAAAATACCTCCTGAATTTTATTTTAAAGTCACGCCTCGCATGAGGCGTGTGAGTTGAAACAATGAGACAGGCGGAACTGACGGCGTAGGTGATAGTCACGCCTCGCATGAGGCGTGTGAGTTGAAACATCGGTGTGCGCATAGTCGTACTTGACAGCCGTGGTCACGCCTCGCATGAGGCGTGTGAGTTGAAACTGATGATGGGATTTATATTCTTGAAAATGATAATGTCACGCCTCGCATGAGGCGTGTGAGTTGAAACAATGGTTCAGCGGAACAATTGATTTTGCCTCATTGGTCACGCCTCGCATGAGGCGTGTGAGTTGAAACGGCCATGTTATATTCAAAAACTGGCACACCGAAGGTCACGCCTCGCATGAGGCGTGTGAGTTGAAACCTCGAAAATGATCGGAGAGATTTAAAAAATATACTCGTCACGCCTCGCATGAGGCGTGTGAGTTGAAACACGCCGAATGACCTATAACCGACTGTGATTGCAAGTCACGCCTCGCATGAGGCGTGTGAGTTGAAACTTATCTGCATTAACATTAATATATAAATCATAAGTCACGCCTCGCATGAGGCGTGTGAGTTGAAACTTTTCTATTTTATCTGTTAATTCTAATGTAGGTAATATAGTCACGCCTCGCATGAGGCGTGTGAGTTGAAACCGTGCCGAAATTGTAAATATCACAATTCCACCCGTCACGCCTCGCATGAGGCGTGTGAGTTGAAACCTATGGTGATGTATGGTATGCCGACAAAAATGGCGTCACGCCTCGCATGAGGCGTGTGAGTTGAAACTGTCATAATCCCATACTGTAATATCCGCATACCCCGTCACGCCTCGCATGAGGCGTGTGAGTTGAAACTATATGGTCTCCTGGTAGTACAACATAGTTCATATTAGGTCACGCCTCGCATGAGGCGTGTGAGTTGAAACGGCAAAGCTGTCGTCCGATTCTGTGTCAGCTCCGGTCACGCCTCGCATGAGGCGTGTGAGTTGAAACCCGCTGATTGTAATGGGTTGATCGTAATACTTCGTCACGCCTCGCATGAGGCGTGTGAGTTGAAACGCTGCCGTCGCGCTCCGCTATCGTCGCTTCCGGCGGTCACGCCTCGCATGAGGCGTGTGAGTTGAAACATCAGGCGTGATTATAACATATTTTACATACTTAGAGTCACGCCTCGCATGAGGCGTGTGAGTTGAAACTTTTGTTGTCATCGTCTCTTCCTCCTTAAATCTTTGTCACGCCTCGCATGAGGCGTGTGAGTTGAAACTTTATAGCATATTGCAGGTTTTATCATATTCTAGTCACGCCTCGCATGAGGCGTGTGAGTTGAAACCGGGTTTCGGATTGGAGGAAATGTTCGATAACTTCGTCACGCCTCGCATGAGGCGTGTGAGTTGAAACCACACAAAAATTCTAAAATTCTGTTAACGCCGCGTCACGCCTCGCATGAGGCGTGTGAGTTGAAACGACCGTTGTTTGGCATCAAGACTCCGTTTGGCAAGTCACGCCTCGCATGAGGCGTGTGAGTTGAAACGCCAAAGCATTAAATGTTACCGGAGATTATTTGGTCACGCCTCGCATGAGGCGTGTGAGTTGAAACTGTACACACGATTAAAATTTGCCTTGACCTCTCTGTCACGCCTCGCATGAGGCGTGTGAGTTGAAACGGCGCAAAAAAATTTAATTCAAGGGGGGGTTTAGTCACGCCTCGCATGAGGCGTGTGAGTTGAAACTCGCAACTGAGCCGCGCCAACGAATTTAGACCGGGTCACGCCTCGCATGAGGCGTGTGAGTTGAAACTATGCGCGGTGAGAGAGCGAAACAGAGCGAGGCGTCACGCCTCGCATGAGGCGTGTGAGTTGAAACCGCACCCTTGACAATAACATTTTAATCGTGTTCTGTCACGCCTCGCATGAGGCGTGTGAGTTGAAACCCTCTGATTTTGTTATCTCAACCTCGGTCCGCGGGTCACGCCTCGCATGAGGCGTGTGAGTTGAAACTTTTCATCTGATAATCGAGCGCAACATTTAGTTCGTCACGCCTCGCATGAGGCGTGTGAGTTGAAACTGCCTGAGTCAACGGTAGAAAAGAAAATTAAAGGGTCACGCCTCGCATGAGGCGTGTGAGTTGAAACATTGAAGAACGCTATACTCAGTCAGCCATGTATGGTCACGCCTCGCATGAGGCGTGTGAGTTGAAACCCGAGTTATGAAAACGCCGAGGAAAATGTTCTGGTCACGCCTCGCATGAGGCGTGTGAGTTGAAACCTATAAATTTAGTTTTTCGTTCATTTCTGAACACGTCACGCCTCGCATGAGGCGTGTGAGTTGAAACTTCTCAGATACGTAAAGCTCTTAAAAACGCAACAGTCACGCCTCGCATGAGGCGTGTGAGTTGAAACCCCAAAAGCTGTCCGCCGCAAATCCGTCAGGCAGTTCGTCACGCCTCGCATGAGGCGTGTGAGTTGAAACTCGGCAAGGATAAGACGAAAAAGCTGTTGAAACGTCACGCCTCGCATGAGGCGTGTGAGTTGAAACTTCGAGATAAAGTCGCCGAGCACACCGAGGTCGCGTCACGCCTCGCATGAGGCGTGTGAGTTGAAACCGAAGTTGCCTGCCTGATAAACTTCGATTACGTCCGTCACGCCTCGCATGAGGCGTGTGAGTTGAAACGACCAGTTTAACCATTCCCGCGCCGACAGCCATGTCACGCCTCGCATGAGGCGTGTGAGTTGAAACACTTTTTTCAGAAGTTCTCGCAGCGTTGCCGTGTCACGCCTCGCATGAGGCGTGTGAGTTGAAACGACGAGTACGGCAAGCCAAAGCTTGAATTTGACAGTCACGCCTCGCATGAGGCGTGTGAGTTGAAACTCATATCACGGACGATGATGTGTGGGAAAAGGTAAGTCACGCCTCGCATGAGGCGTGTGAGTTGAAACTGTTGATCAGATGATGATTGCGGAGGATACTATCAGTCACGCCTCGCATGAGGCGTGTGAGTTGAAACATGCGTGTGGGTGCCTGCCGTCAGCGCCGTTCCGGTCACGCCTCGCATGAGGCGTGTGAGTTGAAACGGTCTGCCGGGTTTCCTTTTCGGGGGTTCTCCGCAGGTCACGCCTCGCATGAGGCGTGTGAGTTGAAACGGTTGTTAAACGCTGATCGTCATAGATTTTGAACGTCACGCCTCGCATGAGGCGTGTGAGTTGAAACGCCCGTTTGTTGGTTACAGCCCTCCACCTATTTAGTCACGCCTCGCATGAGGCGTGTGAGTTGAAACTTGTTTGTCGGGATAAAGGTGTCCGTAGACGTCGTCACGCCTCGCATGAGGCGTGTGAGTTGAAACTAAAGGCTCCTGCCCTGCGACCGTCCAACGATGAGTCACGCCTCGCATGAGGCGTGTGAGTTGAAACCCGTTATACACGGACACGTTATCGCTCCCGATATAGTCACGCCTCGCATGAGGCGTGTGAGTTGAAACGATTCATCAGCGGTTGACGGTTATACACCGCCGCCCGTCACGCCTCGCATGAGGCGTGTGAGTTGAAACCGAACACTACAACCGTTTTTAATTCACCGCCGAGTCACGCCTCGCATGAGGCGTGTGAGTTGAAACTTGTATTGGCGTTGTTCAACCAGTTTATGGTTATGTCACGCCTCGCATGAGGCGTGTGAGTTGAAACAAGTTTAAGATACAACTTTCCCTGAAGAGTCTGGTCACGCCTCGCATGAGGCGTGTGAGTTGAAACTGAATAGATTCCGCGGCGCGCACGCCCGTTATCGTCACGCCTCGCATGAGGCGTGTGAGTTGAAACATTGACGGAGCGCCACTCAAACACGAAATCACAATCCCAGACATCGATGAAGATATAAGCAAGACTTTTCATACCTTGAGACAGACTATAACATACAGAAAAAAGGCAGCATTGAAAAAACTCAGGGAAAAAATTTGCGAGGAGGAAATAGAATGGAACAATCTTTAAAAATTATGCCGATTGAAATAATTGAAGCAGCTCAAAAAGGTGAACATCTGGCTCTTGCATATATTTTGAATGAGTATAAAAGTTACATAAAGGCATTATCAATTAAAGTGTTGCAAGACAAAAACGGCTGCGAATATATTTTCATTGATGAGGACAAGCAAGCCAAGCTGATGTCAGACACCGCGGAAAAAGATGTGTAAAAAGGTATAAAAGAAGGCCTCTTTGGTGAAAATTATGGTAAAAATAATTTTTATCAAGGAGGTTTTTCGACATGAAAATACCAAAAGAAGTTAT
>CANPWW010000075.1 GCA_947585115.1 uncultured Monoglobus sp. | reverse complement strand
CACGGTAAAACGGAGCCTTCTTCGCGCCCATTCTCTTTAAACGAATTTTTACTGCCATTTTTTAAATCCTCCAAAAATATATATTTATTTAATTAATTTTCTAATCAAGCCTAGTCCCTAGGCCCTATTCTCTAGTCTCTACATAAACATTCCCGGCGGGAAGCCTCCGCGGCCCATCTTTTTCATCTTTTTATTCATATTGCCGCCCGAGAGCTGCTTCATCATGCGCTGCATCTGGTCGAACTGCTTAAGCAGCGAGTTGACCTCCACGATCGAGACTCCGCTGCCTTTGGCTACGCGCTCCTTGCGCGAGGGCGTCAGCTTGTCTTTAAGCTCCCTCTCGTTCGGCGTCATCGACTTGATTATCGCCTCGATATGCGCCATCTTTTTCTCGTCAACCTGTGCATTTTTAAGAACCTTGGAATTTATGCCGGGGATCATGCCCAGCACGTTCTGTATCGGGCCCATATTCTTCATCTGCTCCATCTGGTCGAGAAAATCGGTGAACGTGAAGCGCTGCGTCCGCAGCTTCTTTTCAAGCTCCTCGGCCTTTTTCATGTCAAGAGCCTGTTCCGCCTTTTCGATCAGGCTGAGCATATCGCCCATACCCAGTATTCTGGAAGCCATGCGGTCGGGATGGAACTGCTCTATATCGGTCAGCTTCTCGCCCATACCGCAGAACTTTATCGGCTTTCCGGTGACCGCGCGGACCGAAAGCGCCGCGCCGCCTCTGGTGTCGCCGTCCAGCTTGGTGAGCACCACGCCCGAAATCTCAAGCTCGCTGTTGAACTTATCCGCCACGTTGACCGCGTCCTGTCCGGTCATGGCGTCGACCACCAGAAGTATTTCTGTCGGCTCGGTTTCCGCCTCGATCTCTTTCAGCTCGTCCATGAGCTGCTCGTCTATATGAAGGCGTCCGGCAGTGTCTATGATAAGCACGTCGTTCGCATGATTTTTCGCGTGTTCAAGGCCTCGGCAGGCTATACCGACCGCGTCGGTCACACCCTCCTCGGCATATACGGGCAGCTCCAGCTGTCCTCCGACCACCTGCAGCTGCTTGACCGCGGCGGGTCTGTAGACGTCGCAGGCGCAGAGCAGCGGACGCTTGCCCTGCTTTTTGAGCATGCCGCCCAGCTTGGCGGCCGTGGTGGTCTTGCCGGCGCCCTGAAGGCCGGCCATCATTATAACGGTCGGGGGCTTGGGCGAGATCGTCAGCTTCTCGGCCTCGCCGCCCATGAGCTTTATAAGCTCCTCGTTTACTATTTTTATCACCTGCTGCGCCGGAGTCAGCGACTCCATTACCTCGGCGCCGCTCGCGCGCTCGGAGACGTCTTTTACAAAGTTTCTCACAACTTTGAAGTTAACGTCCGCCTCAAGCAGCGCCAGCTTGACCTCGCGCATGGCGGCCTTTAAATCCTTTTCGGACACCTTGCCCTTGCCGCGCAGCTTTTTAAAAGTGTTCTGCAGCTTTTCGGATAAGCTTTCAAATGCCATAAATACACCTCATCTATTCGTTCAGACCGTTGATCTCCTGTATTATCATAAGTATGTCGTTTATCTTGTGTTTCATATTGTCGGACAAATCCTTGTTTTCAGGCGACGCCTCGATCTCCTTGATTATCTCGTCGATACGCTCAAGGTCGCCGCGTATGCTTAAAAATTTCGCCGCAAGGCCCAGACGGTCCTCGGCGTCGAGCAGGGCGCTCTCGGCGCGCATTATGTTGTCTCGCACGCCCTGGCGCGTTATGCCCATATGAGCTCCGATCTCGGACAGGGAAAGATCCTCGTTGTAATAGAGGTCGATGCTCTCCGCCTGACGCTCGGTCAGCAGGTTCCTGTAAAAATCAAACAAAAGTGAAATTTTAACATTTTTTTCCATAGTATAACACCCGTTTTACAAATGTTCCGTCCGCGCCGCGATATACTTTGTGTTTTGTACACGCTTTTTCCTAGTTCCTAGTCCCTGCGTTGACCCCTCTCCGTCTTTTCGCCTTCGGCGAAAATCCACCTCTAAGGAAGCGCTTGGTGAAAATCGCAAGCGATTTTCAAAGGTCGCTTTGAACCCGCAAGCAAGCTTGCTGATTATCCCCAAGGGGCGAGGCACGCAGGCGGATAATATCCGCCCCTACAAATTTTAGCGTAGCCAACCATACGAACGCGGAGGTATACGTTGTGTTTTGCGCTCACTTTCTCCGCGTATTCGCTAGTTCCTAATCCCTAGTCCCTACGTTGGTAAAGCCGTTTTGCTTTACAGTTTATATATTTTAAACCATTTACAATAATTTGTCAAGGTTTTTTTGCAAAAAAATTCGGGCGCCGAGCGCCCGATTTTTGTGTGTGCTGCTTAATCGAGGAAATACACATTGACGTTTCGTCTGCCAAACTCATAGCACTGAGATCTCGACCAGTAGAACAGATCCACTCTGTGGCCCTTAATGGCTCCGCCGCAGTCGCCGGCGATAGCGTATCCGTAAACATACTTGCCGTCGCAGGACTCGATATACATCTTCGTTCCGTAGGGGATGACGCTGGGGTCAACGGCTATAACGCCGTATCCCATAGGCATACCCGTCGATGTAACGCCCGCCCAGGGACCATTGTCCGCGGGAGACGCGTCATAGGCTGTCGCCTCGAACACTTCCATCTTTGAATAATTTGTGGGACGGGTCGCCGGGATCTTTCCTACCTCGAACTCCTCCTGAGGAGAAAACTCGACGATCTCATCGACGGGATCCGCGAGCACGATGTCGCCGATCCTCTCTCTGGAGACTTCCGCTCCGTCGCTGTACTTAATGCTGTATTTGATCTCTCTTTCACCGTCCGCGCCGCTCTGAACAACGACTTTCTGACCGGGGGCAAGAGACGCGTTCTCACGCTCGATAGTGTGATAAGCGATAGGCTCGGTCACGGTAACGATCTGGCTGTTGTCCTGATTGATTATTATCTCGTCGCCCGACTCGATAACGTCGGTCATTCTGGGAGTGATCTGATCCTCCGAGGCGGTTATTCCCACCTCCGCCAGAACGTCGGCAACCAGCTTCTTGGTTGTGGTGTACTGAGACGAAACGCCGTTGATTGTAATCTTAACGGGCATCGCTCTGTAGATCTCGATAACCGAATCGCCGGTAATCTTTTCGTTAAGCGCAACATTGGTCTTATCGCCGCTGCCGAGCTCGATACCGTGCTTGTCGAGAACCGTCTGAACGGTCGCGCCGGTCGTCTTTACCGTGATGGGCGCGCTTCCCGAATCATATATGGTAACATTGCTTGGCGTCGCGTACGCGAAACCGCTGCCTACCGCCGCAACAAGAGTCGCGCATACGGCCGCGGCAATTAAATTGTGGGCTGACAAGCTGAATTTTCTTATCAGTCGTGTAAACATCGAATCACCTCAAATATAATTTTATCCGGAAAAAACCGGTAAATGTCCTCGTTACAGTTGCTATTATATAGCCTTTCAAAAAATCCGTCAAAAGTCCGAAACCGCTTTAAATTTATTAAAACTGATTTAGTGGCAATATTTTCAAAAAATAAAGCGTTCTCTTACGTATTCTCAATTTTACTCTTAATTTCTCTTGTTTTCGCAATATTTTTTCGGCAGGTCGGTAAATTTGGTTATTGTGCTAAAAGCGGTTTTCTGTTATACTTATTTTATGGCATTATATCAGGAATTTAGCGCGAAAAAACTAATATTTTGCTTTGTAACAAAAATGTAACACAAATGTAACAATAATAAACCACATGCCTCAAAACTGCTGAAAACGCCGTGGTTGCGTTGATTTCGGGCGTTTGAGCAAAAGTGCGGGCAACGCCTTTTGTGAAATTTGCACAATTAAATCAAAAAAACATTATAAGGTTTTAACAGATGAATAAAATATGAACAAAAACTTAAAAATATGAACAAAATGTGAACGAGATCGGGAGACAAATCGTTATGAACAGATGGTTAACCAAAGAAAATGAGCGTATCGACGACTTAGATCCGCTCGATTTGAAAATAATTCAGAACCCGACGCAGTTTTGTTTCGGGATAGACGCGGTGATTTTGGCGGATTTCGCGGCAAAATCCGTCAAAAAACGCGCCAAGGTTCTGGACATGTGCGCCGGGAACGGGATAATAACGCTGCTGCTGACCCGCAAATCCGAAGCGGAACGCATCACCGCCCTTGAAATCCAGGCGGACGTGGCCGAGATGGCCGATCGCTCTATCCGCATGAACGGCCTTGAAAGCAGGGCCGGGATGATATGCGGCGATCTGAAACGGGCCCAAAAAATATTCGGCAAAGGCGTTTTTGACAATATAGTGTGCAATCCGCCTTATAAAGAAAACGGCGGGGGCCTTAAGAGCAAAAATCCGTCGGCCGCCATAGCGCGGCACGAGATAATGTGCAGCCTTGAAGACGTGATAAGTTCGGCCGCCGCGCTGCTGAAGCCCCTCGGCAAGCTGAGCGTGATACACCGCCCCGAGCGGCTTGCCGACCTGCTTATATTAATGAAACAAAACAAGATCGAGCCCAAGCGTCTGCGGGCGGTCTACCCGTCATACAAAAAGGCGGCGTCTATGGTTCTGGTCGAGGGCGCGAGAGGCGGCAGACCCAAGCTGATCTGCGAGCCGCCCCTTTATATATATGAAGAAAACGGCGAATACACCGACGAGATCAATATAATATATGAAAGAAAATAAGGAGAATATCATGGAAAACAAATTCGGAAAGCTGTATCTCTGCCCCACTCCCATCGGGAATCTGGGCGACATAACCGAAAGGACGCTACAGACCCTTGAGAGCGTCGATCTTATCGCCGCCGAGGACACGAGGGTCAGCGTCAAGCTTTTGAATCATTTCGGCATAAAAAAGCCGCTGACAAGCTACTACGAGCACAACAAGCGCGAAAAAGGCAGCTATCTTTTGGACAAACTCAAAAGCGGAGAAAATATCGCGGTCGTGACCGACGCGGGCATGCCCGGAATATCCGACCCGGGCGAGGACATCGTGCGCCTGTGCCGCGAAAACGGAATAGAGGTCGAGGCTCTGCCGGGCGCCTGCGCCTTTGCCACGGCGCTGGTCTCCTCGGGTCTGCCCACGGGAAGATTCACGTTTGAGGGATTTTTATCGGTAAACAAAAAAAGCCGCCGCGAGCATCTGGAAAGCCTCAAAGACGAGACGCGGACCATGATATTTTACGAGGCGCCCCACAAGCTGCCCTACACTCTGCGCGACATGGCGGAAGCCTTCAGCGGCGGACGCGAACTGGTTATAGCCCGGGAAATCACCAAAAAACACGAGGAATATCTGAGCCTGACGCTCGAAAAAGCGATAAAACATTTTGAGGAAACGCCGCCCAAGGGCGAGTTTGTGCTGATCATCCGAGGCGCCGAGCAAAAATCAGAGCCCGCCGCGAACACCGCGGACGCGGAAACGCTGATAAAAGCCTGCATGGCGGAAAACATAAAGGGCAAATCCATTGCCAAAATAGTCTCGGAAACTCTGGGGATCCACAAAAACCGAGCCTATTCCATGTATCTTGAGCTCAACAAATAAAAAAAACGCTTTCGTTTATTCCGGCATAAACGAAAGCGGATTTTTTATTTTATCGCGATAAACGCCACCTGGCGCCCGGTGTGCTCCTTGTGGGTTCTGTAGGAATAATACCTGTCGGAATTGCAGATCGTGCATTCCTCCGAGACAAATATATTCTCGGCTCTGACGCCCTCGGCGGCTATCATATCACGGTTCGCCGCCCACAGGTCAACATGGAACTTGCCGCTTAGCTTCGGGATCCTGTATTTTTCGTCAAAATTCTCGGCCGTCGCGCGGTCGACCTCAAAGCAGCACGGGCCTATGCTCGGCCCTATCGCGGCGATGATATCGCGCGGGTCGCAGCCGAATTTTTCGCGCATGAGGCGCACGGTCTTTCCGCCGATATTTTGGGCTGTGCCGCGCCATCCCGCGTGAGACGCGGCCGCGATTTTTTTCACCGGGTCGCACAGCAGCAGCGGCACGCAGTCGGCTGTGAAAATTATCAGCGCCACGCCTCTCTCGGCGGTTATCAGACCGTCGGTGTCGCGGATGTCGCTGTCCACCTGAAAGATGCCCTTGCCGCAGTCGGCGCTCGTGACGATCCTGATATTGTCGGTATGGGTCTGGCGGGCGCACACCGCGCGCCTTATGTCAAAGCCCATATCCTCGGCCAGCAGCTTGTAGTTTTCAAGCACGCTTTCGGGCTCGTCACCCACGCGGAAGCCGAAGTTAAAGCCCTCGATCCTGCCGCGGCTCACTCCTCCGCTCCGCCGCGTGAAGCCGTTTATAAAGCCCGAATCGCTCATTTTTTTGAGCGCGATACAGCTCCTGTCGGCATTTTTTATCTCATAAAATTCTTTATTCATATCACTGCTCTCCCTCGATGTTCACCCGATGCACCGCGGTGACTTTTTTCGTTCTGTTGTCGATGTCGAACACGCAGCCGCTGAGCCGCACCTCTCCCTCGGTCTCCTTCATGAACTTCACGCGCTTGCCGGATTTCATGAAATAGTCGAGCACTATATCTATCTTTGTGCCGATTATCGAGTTTTTGATGCCGGTCATGCCGAGATCCGAGATAAAGCCCGTGCCTTTCGGCAGTATCTGCTCATCGGCGGTCTGCACGTGGGTGTGGGTCCCGAACACGATCTGGGCGCGGCCGTCCAGAAAATGACCCATCGCCAAGCGCTCACTGGTCGCCTCGGCGTGCATATCCACAATTATAATATCGCTGTCGATTTTTTTAAGCGCCGCGTTCACCGCGTGGAACGGGCAGTCGGCAGGCGCCATGTTGACCCTGCCCACCAGGTTTATGACCGCGACCGTGGCGTATCCCATGTCGATCTCAACATATCCGCGCCCCTCCATTTCGGGCGGGAAATTCAAGGGCCGCACAAGGCGCCGGTTTTCCTCAACGGCGATCTCGCCGTTTTTACAGCTGAACGTGTGGTTGCCCATAGTGATAACGTCAACGCCTCGATCTATCAGGCGGTCGGCTATCTCGGGATTTATGCCGTTGGTCTCGGCTGCGTTCTCGGCGTTCGCAACCACAAAGTCTATTTTAAACCTGCCGCGTATCTTGTTCAGATTGCGCTCCACATACTCTCTGCCGCTTCTTCCCACTATATCGCCTATCGCAAGTATTCTCATGATAATCTCTCCTGTTTATTGATTCTTTGCCGCACCGTCTCGTAAAGCAAGACTCCCGCGGCGACCGACGCGTTCAGCGATTCCGCCTCGCCGAGCATCGGTATCTTGACTAAAAAGTCGCAGCTCTCGCGGACGATTCGGCTCATGCCCGCGCCCTCGCTGCCGACAACGATCCCCAGAGGACCCGACAAATCGCTTTCAAAACAGCTGCGCTCGGCCGAAAGATCGGTCCCGGCTATCCACAGCCCGCGCTTTTTGAGCTTCTCTATCGCGGATGTCAGATTGGTCGCCTTGGCGACAAGCGTGTATTCAAGAGCCCCCGCGCTGACCTTCGCCACCGTGGCGGTCAGCTGCGCGCTGCGGTTTTTTGGTATTATCACGCCGTGAGCGCCCGCGGCGTTGGCAGTCCTGATTATACTTCCCAAATTGTGGGGATCTGTAATGCCGTCGCAGATGACCACCAGCGGCGGCTCGCCCCGCTCCTCGGCTCGGCGCAGTATATCCTCGATCTCGGCGTAGGCGTGGGCCGCCGCCGACGCGACAACGCCCTGATGATTGGCTCCTCCGCACATTTTGTCGAGCCGCCGCGCGTCGGCAAAGTCGTACCGCACGCCTTTTTCCTTGGCGAGATCTTTGATCTTTCTTATCACGGGATGATTCAGTCCGTCCTGAATGTATATTCGGTCTATGGCGCGCCCGGCGCTTAAAGCCTCGATAACCGGGTTCCTGCCGTATATGATATCGGTTCGGTCGCTTCCGCCCCCGCTCTCGTTATGGTTCCGCATAATAATTACCTCTTATCCGTTATTCTATGCACTGAGTATAACACAAAGCAGAAAATAATTCAATACGGCAAAAATTAATTTTTCATATCAAAACGGGCGGATACCGTCCGCCCGCTATAAAGCTTTCGCCTATCTTGAAACATATTCCCTTATTGCCTGTTCCACGGTCGAGTTCAATGTTCTGTTATGAGCCGCAGCGTAGATTGCCAAACTCTTGTGAAGCGCGGGCGATATTCTTACATTGAAGCTCCCCTTATAGGTCTTTTGCGGCTCCTCGCCGTTTTCCTCGCACATTAAAAGATAATCGTCGACCGCGTCCTCAAAATCGGCCTTGAGCTCGGAAACGCTCTCGCCCTCATAGGAAATCAGGCCGTTTATTCCGATAACCTTTCCGTATAAAATGTTATCATCCGCCGAATATTCGACCGTTCCGTAATAGTCCTTATACTCTAAAATATTATTCATATCAGATCCTCCTTTTCAAGAATTTCAATAATCTGCTTGATTTGATATTTAAGAAGCTCTTTCCTCGGGTGCGGCTTGTGGAGCATAATAGGAATGCCGTTTCTGACAAATTTAACTCTCGAACCGCCGGTCTTTCCCTTGTTGCTCATTTCAAAGCCGAGCAGTTCAAGGAGCGTCCGCATTTCTTCAAACGTGAAATCGGCCGGCATACTTTTAAGTCTTAAAATTAATTTTTCTTTCTTGCTCATTTTCATTCCTCCGTTTTTATTATACCATATTCAAAAACAAAATGCAACTAATTTTTAGTCGCTTTTTGTGTTATATACCTGTACAAAAAAATTGTGCCGATTTTAAATTTTATTGTTGCGGAATTTGTTGAAAGGCGGCCTAATTCAAAATAGCAATATTTTGCCATATCTTACAAAGGCATAGAAAAAGCGCCCCGCGGGGCGCCTTGCGTATTTATTGGGAAGAAATTAATTTGTTTTTCTTTTTTGCTACCCCCTCAGTCGGCTCCGCCGACAGCTCCCCCTCCTTCGGAAGGGGAGACTTATTCTTGCCTCCCCTTCGACAGTGGGGGGAGAGGGGACCGCTTGCGGTGGTAGGGGTACTCTTAATTATTTCACCTCAACTACCGATATGGTGCTTCTTGTGCTTTCGCCTTTTTGGTTGCAGGCTAACGCCGAGATGTAGTGTGTTCCTGCGGCGGCCGATTCGATGTTAACATTCACCTTGTCTGTTTCGTGCTCTGAAATTATCTTGCTGCCGTCGTATATAACGATCTTTGTTATCGGGCTTTCTCCTACGGGCGAAGCCTCGGCCGAAACCGCGATATTATTGCCGTTAACGCTTGTCTGTATCGTCACATCGGGATTGGTCGGATTTTCCTGCTGCCCGGTCCATTCGTTGACATATGCTTCGATCCACGTGTAGCCCTTCCAGCGTCCGCTCGGAACTATGTCGCCCTCGTAGGCGCCGCCCATGCCGTTGGCGTCCTTCCAGTCCTGCGGAATATCGAACCAGCGGTACACAGTCGGGTACTGCATAACCCCGCCGACCTCGACCTCGTTGTCGATTATTCTGCCCGTTCCGTTTTTAACATCGTTTATAACTCTCGCGTCGGTCTCGTCGCGTCTCGGCAGCGACGCTCCGATGTGGTCAAGCAGCGTGTCATAAGCTTCCTCGGCGGTCTGCGTCGTCACGGGATATTTTTCCTCAAACTTAAAGTGCACGGCTTTTGCCTCGTCGGTTATATTGTCCTTTGTCCAGACATAGTATTTCGCCTCTGCGCTGTCGTGATCGACGCCCTTTGAGTTGTCGGCCGTGACAGCCTCGCTGCCGTCCATATAGTTTC
>CANPWW010000074.1 GCA_947585115.1 uncultured Monoglobus sp. | reverse complement strand
GAGTGAAATCGCAATTTTCACTCTCCCTGTATACTATTTAATCATTATTAGTCTTTTTTAACTTAATGACATTGCCCTTCGGGGTTCCTTTTTTAACGTAGGGACTAGCAACGTAGGGATTAGTGATTAGTGAATAGTGAATAGGACGGGCGGATGATATAAGGCTCGCCCCTTGGGGAGAGCTGGCTGCGGCTTGTCCACAGACTGAGAGGGGTTCCTAGTCACTAGTACCTATGTTAACCCCTCTCCGCCCGCAAGCGGGCACCTCTCCCCAAGGGGCGAGGCGAACGGGCGGCAGATTGCCGCCCCTACGGGTTTGGTGCAGTTCGCGCGTTTGCGGCGATATGATATATCATCTGCACCTGTAGGGGCGGATATTATCCGCCCGCAACTTTATTTGCTTTTTTGATAAAAAAAACAATAATAAAAGACAAAAAATCAATTGATTTTTTGTTTATTATATGTTAAAATATAGATTACACAATTGCAGCTATTTTTAAAACGCAAAAAAATAAAATAAAAATATAAGAATCACACAAGGAGGGTTTTTATGAGAACCTTAAAAAGAACATTTTCAATTGTTCTGGCTATCGCCATGGTGCTCACGACCTTCGGCGCGGTGACTGTTTCGGCGGCGAATTACGCCGACACAACGGGTCACTGGGCAGAGGGCGTTATCGACAAATGGTCGGGCTACGGCGTTATCCAGGGCGACGGCGGCTATTTCAGGCCGGATGATCTTATCACCCGCGCCGAGGTGGCACAGGTAACGCAGAACGTTATCGGCTACGCCGCGACGGGCGCCAACGCGTACAGCGACGTTGACTCAAACGCATGGTACGCCGACGCGGTGCTGAAGCTGGCGGCTGCCGGAACATTGACAGGCTACGGCGACGGCACAATGCAGCCGAACGCCAACATGACGCGTGAGGAAGCCATGACCATGCTGGGCAGAGCCTACGGCCTCGCTCCGGTAAACAACATGGCCGGCATCACCAACTATGCCGACTACTCCAGCATTTCCGAGTACGCCAACGGCTATATCGGAGCCATGACAGCGGCAGGTTATGTAAACGGTTATCCCGACGGCACTATCAGACCTCAGGACAACATCGCCAGAGGCGAGTTCGTCAAGATCCTTGACAACATGATCAAGCTCTACATAACGGGCCCCGGAACCTACGGCCCCGATTATTACGGCGGTATAATCATGGTTAAGTCGGGCGGCGTTACGCTGAACGGCGTGGTTGCCAACGGCGTTGTTATTTCGCCTACAGCCGGCGGCGAGCTCAATATCGTGAACTCGCAGGTTGGCAACAACATCCTGAACCTGTCGTCCAACATGAAGATCACAAGCACGGGCAGCGACACAACCACAACGGGCAACAGCGGCGTTTCCGTATACAGCCCCAACTACGGCTACGGCGGTTCGAGCGGCGGCAGCGGCACAACGTCGCGCACGTATGTGGTCAATTTCTATGTTGACGGCGAGCTGTATGACAGCGTTTATGTAAGATCGAACAACTACGCGGATGTTCCCGCCGATCCAGAAAAAGACGGCATGATCTTCGCGGGTTGGTACAGCAGTCAGGCTTTGGCCGAGAAAGCCGGCGCAAACGGACTTGTCAACTTTGGAACAAAGCGCATCACGGGCAATCTGAACGTATACGCCGGCTTCATAGAGAGCGGCGACGTTACTCCCGCTCCCGAGGCTTCAGAAACTCCGTCAGAGTCTCCGGCTCCCGCGGTCTCGATCAAAGATCCCACGCAGGAATATGATCCCAAAGCTCCCGCAGAAATTAAGGCCGAGCTGGTAAGCGAGGACGGAAAAGACGTAACGGTAAGCAGCGTTGTTTGGAACGGCACCGATGAGGCCGGTCAGTCGATCACGCTCACAGAGGGCGTGGATTACACGATTGAGGGCAACGACATTGTGTTCACCCCCGACTTCCTGTCAAAGCTCTACAACGGAAGCCACAAGGTTTCGATCGTGACCGACGCGGGCACGGTTGAATTTGAGATCGTTGTAAACGGCTCGGATGTACCGACGCCTACACAGGCGCCCGCAACCGAGGCTCCGGCAACGCAGGCTCCGGCAACGCAGGCTCCGGCAACTCAGGCACCCGCAACTCAGGCGCCCGCAACTCAGGCACCCGCAACGCAGGCACCCGCAACGCAGGCTCCCGAGACACAGGCTCCCGAGACACAGGCTCCCGCAAGTGAGGCTCCCGCAACGCAGGCTCCCGCAAGCGAGGCTCCCGCAAGCGAGGCTCCCGCAACGCAGGCTCCCGCAAAGCCCACGCCCGGAACAGAGTATTACAAGGCTAATCTCTATGTAAACGGCGGCACAGCTTCGCTGGAGAGCGACGGCATCAAAGCCGAGGGCAAAGCCCAAGCAGCGGCAGTAACGGATAATAACTATGAGCTCAAATTGGCTGAAGCATCGAATTATGTCGCTTCAAGCGCGGGTTCAGCCCTTAACTCCGATACTATTCAGGCGCTTGCTGACAAGGGTATTACGTTTGACACCGCCACTACTTACCATGCTGATCAACATGGAGCAGAACATGTGAAGACTATTAATATTGACGCAACAGGTCCGCTTAAGATTACGATAGGCGTTTGCCAATTTGGATCTATGAGTGAAGGCTATGTTAAAAATGCGGGCAATGAAATTCTTTGGAGCAGAAAATTCAATCAGGTTTGTTACAACGATAATTCAACGGAAGGCAACGGATACGAATTATTGTATTATCCCGGTCCCGAAGCCGGAAAAATAACAGTTGAGTTCAATAATAGCGGTTATTTGCACTATTTCAAGGTTGAAAATGTCGATGCCAAGGCTGTGCCGAGTCCGCAGAAACAGGTTACCGTAACATACAGCTTTGGAGAAGACCAAAGTGTGATCGGTGAGAAACCCGCGGATGAAACAACTGTGGCCGGAGAGCAGATCGATGTTGCTAAATTCAGAACTTTCTATAAGGAAGGATATACCTTTGAGGCTTGGACTCCCGATGACGGCACAACCAAATATAAGCCCGGCGATAAAATCACCGTTGATGATGATATGACGCTGACACCTGTATTCACAGAGAATGACGCAAACGCAGTTCCGAACGGCGATGTTGTGTTTGATTTCCAAACAAAGAATGGTGCGGCTGTTATAGCTTGGGAAGGTACTGCTGATCATGTTTATGTTGCTCAGGGAACAACGGCAGACGGTAAGCCCATTGATGTTAAAATTGATGTTGACACCAGCACGGTTGATAACCAAAGAGGAAAACTCAACAACAAATCAAATAATGACTGGGCACAGTGCAATCCTGTAACCAAATTTACGGTTCCGATTTACGGCGAGTCTGTAATAACAATGGGCGATGTAATGAATACTGACGGAGCATATTATACCATTGACGGTATCGCAAAGACCGGAAGCAATCAAAGCGCTACAGTTTCGGGTAAAGCAAGCGCGGATATAGCTGTAACAGGAAGTATCGGTTATATCAGATCGTTTACAGTAAACTATACACCTTCGACCGAGCCCGAGACATCGGAAGCACCCGAGACATCGGCGGCTCCAGAAACATCGGCGGCACCCGAGACATCGGCGGCTCCAGAAACATCGGCGGCACCCGAGACATCGGAGGCACCCGAGACAACAAAGGAGCCAGAGGCAACAAAGGAGCCCGGCACTTACACACCCGGAACATTTGCCGACGGAGAAACCTATACCGCGCCTTATACCGGTTGGGTAGTAGGAAAAGATACCAGCGCCGGAGGCACCGGAGCAACAGAAGAATATAACGGTAAGTTCGCGATGCATGTAACCGGAAAGAACGCTTATTATAACATCGATGCCAACAAGGCCGATGTTGAAGGCTTAGACGGCCACACAATGGCGGAAGTTGCCGAGGCAAAGGGCAAGCTGATCTTTACCGCGGCTCACTACCTTGATCTTGATCCGGAACTTGACCGCAATTTCAGAATTTATCTGGAGAACGAGAAAGCGACCAACGTATCAAATGGAAATAATGACACCGACTCCGTGGCGGCTGAGGTTGTCAACAACAGAGGCAAGAAGGTAAACTGTGGTCCGGATCTCGATGCAGGAAATTCAGGCGTAGCCGGCAGCGGAACGCTGTTCACATATCCTGCCGAGTCGCAGTGGATAACCTATGAGATAGTTGTTGACTACAGCGCGGATGCCGATAAGCTTATCACCGTAACAGCAACGGCTGCCGACGGCACTCAGCTCGGCACAAAGACGATGGGAACGAGAACGGGTCTTGATAACGTTATAACTCAGATCCGTCTGGTTTCAACCGCAAAACCCGCATACTTCGGCGATATCAGCTTAAAGGTTGAGGCCAAATTCCCCGGCGAACCCGAGACATCAGAAGAGCCTTCGGCATCGAGCGAGCCCGAGGCTACAAAAGAGCCTTCAACATCGAGCGAGCCCTCAACATCGAGCGAGCCCTCAACATCGAGCGAGCCCGCTAAGTCGCCCGACGCGGTATACGAGATCCTCGAGGGATCGACCGTAAAGGTCAACGCGACACCCGCCGCGGAAGGCGAGGTTGCTTCCGTGACCGTAAAGACGGTTGACGGATACGACATTCCCGTTATAGATAACACGTTCACAATGCCCTCGCAGGAGATAAACGTTAACGTTTCGTTTGTTCCCGCAACGGGAGAACTTCCTCCCGACGAGGCTTGGACGACAGCCAACAAGGACCTCGACACGCTCGTTCTTTCGGTCGACAGCGGCGACGGAATACCGTTTGAGTATACAGACGAGCACGGCGATGTTCTCCATGGCTACAGCAAATGGATAAGTCAGAGCAACAGCCTCAAATATACTCACACAAACGGTGAGACTTATACATTTGATCACGGCTGGCGCGCAGGCTCCGGCAGCACGACGAACAGATGCTTCTACTTCACACCGAAGCAGGCTTGTATCGTGACCGTAGCATACACCGCACAGTCCGGCAGACCTATGAAGATCGAGCAGAACGGTAAGGTGATGGCAAGCGGTGAGGAAGGAAAGAACGGCGATGCTCCCGCGATAATCACAGCGGATATCGAGGATCCCACAGCCGGCGATGTTTATGTGATCGGCGGCAGCTCCAACAAAGAGCTCTACGGTATCTTCGTTGACTACTATGATCCCACGGTACTGACCTACAGAAACGTTTCCGGTAAGGTCAACTACACAGGCGCGGCAGACACAAGCGGCATGAAGCTCGTGTTCACAAGCACAAAGGGCGACTTCACAGCAGCCGTTCCCTTCGGAGCAAATTATTCGATAGACCTGCTCCAGAACAGATCGTATGATATCTCGATCGTTGACGCGGAAGGCAATCCCAGCGAGGGCGTGGCGCTCACGCTTGACACCAACAGCGTTGACGTCGCGAAGATGAATGTTACACATGACCTCACGGCTGTTGACATAGGTCTCACAGACGTTACAGGCGACGTTGTTGTTAACGAGGTCAAGAACGACAGCCAGACCCTTGACCTGAGCAAGGTTGCTCTCAAGTTCACAGCCAAGGACGACGCCAACCTTATATTTGAGGTACCGGCGGGCGGAATCGTTGATAATAAGTATAAGGTAACAATGATGCCCAACCACGAGTACGAGGTTACAGCCGAGGGTATCGACGGATACACTCTGTCGCCGCTTTCCGGCAGCTACATAATGGCGGCGGGCGATATGGCGCCTTTCAAGAATATACTTATTAAGGAGAACCTGGGAGAGGTTGCTTTCGCTTCCACGCTCCGGGTTGGTCCCGATAAAGAATGCAACACACTGCGCGACGCCATTGAAATAATCAAAGCCATGAAGGACAGACCCGCGGGCGAGGCGGGCAGAGTTACCGTTGAGATCGACCCCGGCACATACATCGAGCAGGTAATCGTTGATCCCGGTTATGTAACATTCAAAGCCGCGGATGAGACGCAAAAGCCCGTGATCACATGGCACTACGGAATCGGTTATCAGTATTACAGCGCGGACGGATCATATTATGACGAGGATCTTGCCGTTCAGAAGACCAAGAAGGGCAATGTCACAAGATGGGGTTCGGTTTTAAGAGTAGTCGGCAGCAACTTTATCGGTGAAAACATTATATTCGTTAACTCGTTCAGCTGTGAAGTTACGGAAGCGGAGCTGGCGGACGGAGTAGAACCCGGCGTATACAGCGATGTATCCGGTAAACCCGACAGAACAGTTGAAGGATATGATCCAAAGACCAAGAATGCCGTTGAGAGAGCCGCGGCGTTTGCCGGTGACGGAACGAACTACGAGCTGTATAACTGCGAGTTCATTTCATCACAGGATACTCTCTACACAGGCAATAACGGTTACTTCAAGAACTGCTACATTGAGGGCGGAACCGACTATATCTTTGGCGGAAACTCAATTGTGTTTGACGGCTGCACGCTCGCATGGCACGGTTACAGCGATGCCGAGAACGGCGGATACATCACGGCTTGCCAGACTTCTGATGTTCCCAAAGCGGGCACGCCAAACCTTGTAAGCAACGGTTATCTGCTGACAAACTGCACGGTTGCAAACTCCAAGTACTACCCGAACAACAAGTTCGCGGTAGGCGGCTGGGGCAGAAACTGGGGCGGCGCGAAGTGCCAGGTTGTGTTTGACGGAATTACAATCGCAGACGGAGCCAAGGTTCCCGACGGATGGACGAAGATGGGCGGAGAGCTCAAAGATTCGATCGTTTATGTAAATGATGTCAAGATGGCTGACGGCACCGCTGTTGACTCTTCCGGCGAGAAATTTAACCCCAACGGCACAATGGCCGCGAACGGCTACGAGATCATGGATCCCACGGATTACTTCGGAACGGGCTGGATCCCGGTTCACTATGACGGTGAGATCCCTGAACTTGACGAGTATACCACAACTTGGGAACTGGGCGAAAAAACCAGCGGAACAAAATATAAAATAAACGGTGAAGGCACAATTATCGGCACCACAAACAAGCCCAACGCGACAGACGCCGACAAAACATTGACTGTAAACGGATCTCTGGATAACACGGGACGCAACAATGGAGAAGGTGACCAGTGGGCAAATGTAACAGAAGGCACCACGTTCACTATTCCGGTCGTAAACGGCAGCAAAATCACATTTAATGCATACGAGACCGAGATTTCAAAGCTGAACTTTGGCAATAAGACCATAACCGACGCCGAGACATACACATATTATGGAACGGACACAACGGTTACGGCAACCGAAATAGGCGGCAGATATATCTCGCAGATCCAAGTGGTTTCACCCGCTAACCCTTCGACCGAGATCCCGACTCCCGTACCCGAGACCACAGTAAACGTTACGATCAACGGTCTTGACACAGCAGACGCTAGCGCGGTCAAGCTTGTCGGAAATATCGGCGGCATTTCAAAGGTAATTGACATCGCCGACGGTAAGTTCAGCGTAACGCTCGAGCAGGGTACGAAGCTTGAGATCAGCGGTATATATGGCGGCGCGAGCGCTTACACGATCGACAAAAATGAGATCAGCTCCACAGATACGGATCCCGTGATCACGGCGGCTAAGGTCGTAGCTGCTCCCAAAACCGGTGAAGTAAGCTATGATTTTGCAAAAACCGAGCTTCCCATGATCACCTCGCCCACTTGGGATAACTTCGTTACCAAGGACGGCATAGTGACATTAAAGAAAGCTGCTTGGCACGACAATCAGCACGGTATAAGCGGCAATGCGGATACCAAAATAAGTATAAAGGTTCCCGAAGGCAATACAACAATTTCATTTGGCGTATGCTGCTACGGAAACGCAGGAAAATTTGTTCTTCCCGCTAGTGTAACACCTGCGGAAGGCAGCACGGATGATTCGATCTGGCTGCTTGAGGACGGCAAGGCAAACGAGGCAAAAGACGGAAATACACAATCGTTTACTTATTCCGGCGCTGCCGCAGAGCTTGAGTTTGGTTTCACGAACCCATCGGTTTATTGCCACGGAATAACCGTGACAACAACAGTTGAATAATTAGCGGCATTAACCGCCCCTCGGGAAATCCCGAGGGACGGTTTTTATATGCCGCCGACCGTGCGAGCTCGGTGCCATCCCGTCATAGGGAACGGCAAAACAGGCTTCCCCTTGAGGAGAGGCAGAATGAGACATCCGATCAAATAAATATATTGACTGATTCGCAAAAATAGGATATAATAAGTATATCAAAACATAGGAAGTGGTTGCCGTGACTGACAACAAAAAAATAGTAAAACGCAATGTAAAAGACAGCGTGTTCACCAATCTTTTTCAGGATACAAAATATATAGTGGAGCTCTATAAAGCCCTCCACCCCGAGGCTGACTATGTGACCGAGGACATGATCGAGATAGTCACTCTCAAGAACATTCTCACCGACAGTCTGTATAACGATCTGGGCTTTATGATGGACAAAAGGCTGATAGTCTTAGTCGAGGCGCAGTCCACATGGACGGCGAACATAATAATCAGAGGTCTGATGTACCTTGTGCAGACATATCAGGACTATATCGAAAAAGAGGAGCTTAACATCTACAGTTCAAAGAAGCTGGAGATACCGAAGCCGGAACTTTATGT
Organism: uncultured Monoglobus sp.; assembly: GCA_947585115.1. Taxonomy (GTDB): domain Bacteria; phylum Bacillota; class Clostridia; order Monoglobales; family Monoglobaceae; genus Monoglobus. The sequence continues at coordinate 1,241 of CANPWW010000074.1, read as the reverse complement.
AATCTACACGGGCGACAAAAAGGTAGAGGAAAAAGAAATAAGCCTGAGCGAGGAATATTTCGGCGGAGACGAAACGGCTTTGGACGTCAGGGTCAAAGTAATCACGGAAAGCCGCGAGGGCGATATAATCAACCAATACGTGATGTTCACGCATATCTTAAACGACCGGGTAAAGGAATACGGCAGAACGAAAAAAGCCATAGACGAAACGATAAAAATATGCAAAGACAGGAATATTCTAAAGGAATACCTGTCAAACCACGAAAGCGAGGTGCACGATATAATGTTTTCACTTTATGATGATGAACAAATACAAAAAGCAATGATGAGAGACGCCCGCAAAGAAGGCATAAAAGAAGGCGAAATGCGAGGCATAGACGCAATGATAGCAAATTTAAGGAATATGGGCGTGAGCGAAGAAATGCTGCGAAACGCGGCAAATATGTCACAATCACAGCGTTCCTAATCACTATTCGCTAATCACTAATCCCTACGTTCCCACCTCCATCTTTCCGCCAAAGGCGGAAATCCACCTCCTCCCCGGAGGAGGCCAAAAACAGGCGCCCCCCTCGGGGATAATCAGCAAGCTTGCTTGCGGGTTCAAAGCGACCTTTGAAAATCGCTTGCGATTTTCACCAAGCGCTTCATTAGAGCTGTCGGCGCAGCCGACTGAGGGGGGGAATCCTAATCACTATTCGCTAATCACTAATCACTATGTTGGGGTGCACGATATAATGTTTTCACTTTATGATGATGAACAAATACAAAAAGCAATGATGAGAGACGCCCGCAAAGAAGGTGAAATGCGCGGCCGCATTGAAGGCCGCATGGAAGGCCGAATGGAAGGCATAAAAGAAGGCGAAATGCGCGGCATAGACGCGATGATAGCAAATTTAAAGAACATGGGCGTGAGCGAAGAAATGCTGCGAAACGCGGCAAATATGTCGCAGTCTCAGCGTTCCTAATCACTAACATCGCCTCTTTCTGATTTGGTGTAAGACCGTCATTATGAGAGTGCGGTCTGACAGAATTGTAGAATCCATTTATGTAAGTGAACAAGCTTTGTTTAAGTTCCGTAATGCTACGATATGTTCTTCTGTCGGTTTCCTCTTTCTTCAAGTATTTGAAGAAGCACTCCATAACAGCGTTATCGTAAGGGTGTCCTTTTGCGGAAAATGACTGCACAATATTCATTGTGTCAAGATACTGTCTGAAAGCCGCAGAGGTAAATTGAGAGCCTC
>CANPWW010000073.1 GCA_947585115.1 uncultured Monoglobus sp. | reverse complement strand
AGCTGCGCTACAGAGGAAAAGAGATCGACATTCCCGAATCGTTCTGGCCATCGGTTTCAAACACGGACGGACTTATAGCAGAGAGACTTCTGATCGCGGCGGGTTCAAAATGCCTGATAAACATCGACGAGGTCGCGGCGACAAGGAGCAAGATCATAACTTACGGAAGACTGGCGGCGAAGGGCATAAGGATCCCCAAAACACTGGTTTTCTTCCACCACACCGACAGAGAATATATTTTGGAAAATCTGCAGCCTCCGTTTATCGTAAAGCCCGACAACGGCTTCGGCGGCACCGGTGTGGAGCTTATCCATGACGAGAAGGAATTTGACGAATTTCTGTCAAACGTAAAGCCGGGCATTGCTTATATAGCGCAGGAATATATTTCCACCTCATTCGGCAGAGACGTCCGCGTTGTTATGCTGAACGGAAAATATTTCTATTCGGCAATGCGCAACTCAAATAATCCCGACGAGTTCCGCTCCAATGTTCATCAAGGCGGAGAAATGACGGATTATCCGATTGATAAAGAAACCGAAGCGTTATGCGAAAAGGTCGCATCGCTGTTCAATTTGCCGATTTTGGGCATTGATTTGCTGATAGGCGACAACGAGTATGTGGTTGTCGAGGTTAACGCGACTCCCGGCGGCTTGCCCGATGACAAGAATAAAGAGGCGTATTATTCGATTATAAAGAGCAACGGCATAGACCTGGGACTGGATTAATTTTTAAAGCCGAAAATCAGGAGGAAAAATGTTACATAGATTAGAAATCCCTAAGGATATAACACCGGAAAATCCGTTGTACGAGGCGTACAATGTTTATAATGAGGCGGTTGACATGTGTATGAACGCCGGGGCGTACAGCCGCGATCTGCTGATGCGGATAGTGCGCGATAACGAGAATACGGAGTACGGCAAAAAGTACGGCTTCAGCGAAATTCATTCGGTCGAGGACTATAAACGAAAGGTTCCGTTTTCGTCATACGATACTTATGCCGAAGCAATCGAGCATATGGAAAGAGGCGAAACGAACCTAATAACCGCCTATCCGATCATCCATTACGCCGTGACTTCGGGAAGCGTGGACAATCCCAAAAACATTCCGGTATCGGACCGCACCATGGACGCGTACATGAAATACGCCTCAAGCATCGCCCAATGCGTATACGACCACGGCATACGTCAAATAAAGAGACGTCCGCCGAAATTCGGAAAACAGTTTATGACTGCTGTCGTAAAAACCGATTACGTGAAAGACGGAACGCTTAGGGGAGCGATATCGTCGGCGGTATTCATTAAGAAAAAACCGTTTATGCACTATATTCTTCCGCTGCCCACAGAGGTTATGTACCCCGAGGGCAAAAAACTCAATCAAAAGTATCTGCGCGCGTTTTACGCGCTCAAGGAGCGCGATATCGTATGTATGGTCGCGCCGTTTATGACCGCCCTTGTGGACAGCATGTACTATATCGAGACGAACTGGCGCTCGCTGGTTCATGATATAGAAGCCGGCAAGCTTGACCCCACCGCGGATATTGACGAGGATTTCCGCGCGGAGGCGAATAGTCAGCTGAAGCCCGATCCCGAAAGGGCCGCGGAGCTGAGAGAGATTTTTGAAAAAGGCTTTGACGAGCCCGTTATCCCGAAGATCTGGCCGAACTGTGATTACCTTTCGGCGATCGGAGGGGGCGGATTTGCTTCGTACACTCAAAAGATGAGGCGCTACTCGGGCGGCATACCGATATATTTTAACTGCTACGGCGCGTCCGAGGGACCGATCTCAACCAGTATGGAGATGGGAAAACCGGAAAGTACGGTAATTCCCGCAAACGGCTTTTTCGAGTTCATTCCGGTTGATGACGACAGCGGCGACCCAACAAAAACGCTCAACCTTGACGAGCTTGAAGTCGGATGTGAATACGAGATTATAGTCACAAATCTCGCCGGCTTTTACCGTTACCGCCTTGGTGATGTTGTCGAGGTTGCGGGTTACGACGGCGAATCTCCGAGACTGCTGTTCAAGTACCGCAAGAATCAGATGGTCAGCATCGCGGGCGAAAAGACAAACGAGGCGGCCGCCGCGTGGGTCGTGCGTGAGTTCGAAAAAGCCACGGGAGAGGCGATCACGGATTTTAGCCTATACGCCGACACCGACGCTCTGCCCGGACGCTATGTTATGTTTATGGAGCCCGAAAAGCACATTCCCAAAGAAAAGCTCGAGCATTACCGCGACATATGCGATGGAAAGATGGGAATTGCCAACCCGTCATATGGCGCGAAGATAAAGGATAAGCTCCTGCTGCCGCTAAAGCTTTGCCTTTTGCAGCAGGAAACATACTATCTTTACCGCGACCTGATGATGATGAAAGGCATCTCCGAGAACCAGATAAAGCCCGTGCGCGTGATCGATACGCCGAGAAAAGAAAAATTCTTCTTCGGCCTTATCGACAAAGAATAAAATATGTCAAAAGAGCGCTCCCAAATCGGGAGCGCCCTTTTTCTTGCCTCGCCCCTTGGGGAGAGGTGCCCGCTTGCGGGCGGAGAGGGGTTGCCGTAGGGGCGGATATCATCCGCCCGTTTGCCTCCTCCCGGGAGGAGGTGTCAGGCGTAAGCCTGACGGAGGTGGGAACGCAATCTGCAGCTACCCCCCTCAGTCGGCTCCGCCGCCAGCTCCCCCAAGGGGGCGCCTATTTTTGCCTCTCACCTCGAGGGCGCCTCCAAATCTGCCTCCTCTCGGGAGGAGGTGTCAGGCGTAAGCCTGACGGAGGTGGGAACGTAGGGGCCACCCGGGCCCTATTTCCTAGTCCCTACCAAATACTGATGCTTCGCTGCCGGCGCTTTGGGCGGTGGACCACTCTTTCTCAAGCTGTACCCAATCGCGCGGCGTTCTAAGCGCGGACCATGTCTCGATCGACGCCGCGTTCGGTCTCGCGTAATAGTGCGAGTTTGTCGCCTCCTGGACAACCGTGTAGTACCACGCGTTCGGGTCGCTGTTGTCGCTGAAGGTCACCATGCCCTCAAGCATGCCGTCGACGGCCACGTGTCTGTCAAGTATGTTGTTCACAAGCGTCATGGCCTCAGCTCTCGTGATATATTGATCCGGCTTGAATGTTCCGTCCTCATAGCCGTTTATATATCCCAGCTCCGCCGCCCGCATGATATACGCCTCGGCCCAGTGGCCGCCGATATCGCTGAAGGTCAGCGCGCCGAACGTTTCACCGCTGTCGAACCTGGCCGCTATCGCCGCGAACTCGGCTCTTGTGATATACGCGGCCGGCATAAAGCTTCCGTCGGGATAACCCGTGAGGACGCCGCCGTTACTCATGGTCGACACAGCGTTGCAGGACCACAGGTCGATCGGCACATCGGTGTACGGATTGTACTGCGTCCAGTATTCCGCTCTCGCCTCGTCGGTCAGCATTCTGAAGAATATCGTTGCGACCTCGTCGCGGGCTATGTTGTTCTCGGGTCGAACATCGCCCTCCGGATAGCCGATTATGTACGCGTAGTGGTCTTCGCGGTTAAGGCTGGCCGAGTTCATGAGCGAGCCGCTCATGCTCGCTGTGGCGCTGTCGTCACCTCCGCCGCCTCCGCCGCCGCGTCTCGGAGTGGCCGTCGGCATGGGAGTTTCCGTGGGCGCCGCGGTGGGGGCCGATGTGGGATGCGCGGTCGGAGCGGGCGGTGTTGTGGGATTTGTTGTAATTCCGCCGCCTCCGCCGCCGGGACTGCCTCCGCCGCCGGTTCTGATTTTCCATACCGCGTAGAGAATTTCTCCATCGTCGGGGATCACAAACGTGTCATTCGCCGCATAGTCGGGGAATACCGCCGCGGGGTCCTTGGCCCAGCCGAGGAAATTGTAGCCCGATCTTGACGGTATAACGCTCGTTACCGTCACCGTCTCGCCTCTCGAATACTCCCGGCTGTCAACGGGCGGTTTTTCGCTTGTGTCATAGTTCAGGTCATAGAGTACCTGTCTGTAGTCGGGAACTTTATCGGGATTCGCGTCGGGTCCCGCGGTGGCTCCCGGCTCAGCCGTCGTCTCGGGAGACTCCTCGTTCGGTTCGCCTTTCACGTCTATCGCCCAAACAGCGTATACGGTGATGTCGCTGTCGGCGAACGTTACCGAATCAATGATTCCGGCTGCCGCCTCTTCCGCCGCGTCGGTTACGATATCCTTAACAGGCGTCAGGCTCCAGCCTATGAATACGGCGTTTTCTCTCGAAAGTCCGCCGCCGTTTGCGAGCTCCGCAGTGCTGCCGCTCATATAGTCGTTCGGGTCTGTCGGAACACTTCCGCTGCCGCCGTTGGCGTCATAAATCAGCTTATATGCGGCCGGAACCTCTGTAGGAGCTTCCGTCGGCGCTTCGGTAGGCGCGTCTGTGGGCAGCGCGGGCGCTGTCGTGGGCGCTTCCGTAGGCGCTAATGTTGGAGCTTCTGTCGGTGCCGCCGTCGGCTCTTCGGTGGGTGCCTCTGTGGGCGCTTCCGTGGGAACTTCTGTGGGCTCTAACGTCGGCTCTTCGGTGGGAACGCTTGAAGGCTCCGCGCTCGGCGCTTCGGACGGCGCCTCCGTGGGAACGGCCGTTGGCTCAATTGTCGGCGCTTCGGAAGGTTCCTCACTCGGAGCTTCCGACGGTTCCTCACTCGGAGTCTCGGATGGTTCCGCACTCGGCTCCGCTGTGGGAGGCGCGGTCGGCTCGGAATAAGTATTCTCAAACACAACTCCGCCTTCGGGATATTCGGTCACGATATCAAGCGTGCCGTCGCCCTTGTCCGAAACCGTTACGTTAACGGTGAATGTTTGGTCGGAGTATGTGACATAGTCCGCCCCGCCATTTTTCTCGCTGATAGTGTATGTATGCTCTCCCACATCCGACAGATCATAATTTATCGCGTCAAACGTGATTTTTCCGTCGGCGTCGTTTGTGCCGGTAACTTTTATTGCGTCGTCTCCCTCTTTTTGCTCTACGGCTTCAAACTCAAACTCGCCAGCCTCAAGGTCGCGGCCGCTGAGTTTCTTTTGCGCCTCGAGAACCAAGGAGCCCGATGCCGCGTATGCGTTGTTAAACTCAATAGTCTCCGCGGCGGTACCGTTTTTGGTTATCGTTTTTTCGCAGCTGAGCGTTCCGTCGTTGTTGTCGGTAACGACCACAACAACCGTGTACTCGTTGGTGTCGTATGTAACGCCCTTTGTTTCATTGGGAACTATCTCTCTGACGTCATAGGTGTGTGTACCCGGCTTGTTATATATGATTTCATCAAAGCTGAAAGTTCCGTCCGCATCGTTGGTCACGGTTCCGCGCTGTTCTTCGCTCTCGTTACCCTCATCGTCTGTAAATACCTCATACAGTCCGAAGGTGAACTCGCCTACATTCCGCGCGCGGCCTGTCAGATTCTTTGTACCATCTATTATAACCGAACCCGTCGCGCTGTAGCTGTTGGAGAATTCCATGCTCTCAACCGATGAGCCGTCCAAGGTTTTTGATACCGTGGATGTCAAAGTTCCGTCTCCGTTATCCGAAACGGCCACGCTGACGTTGTAGGATTTCTCGTCATATGCTATGCCCGGCTCCTCTCCCTTTACCTCGGCGACCGTGTAATTATACGTTTTGCCCGCGTCAGCCAGTGTGTACTCTATGGGAGTGAATGTGATATCGCCATTGGCGTCATTTGAACCGGTCGCGACTGTTTCCTCTCCATTCTTTATCTCAAAGCTAAACTCGCCGTATTTCTGCTCTCGTCCTTCGAGTGTCTTTTTAGCGGTAAGATTAAGTGTACCGTCCGATGTGTAGGTATTGTTGAACTCGATATCACTCGGACCGCCGTCTTTGGTAGTCACTTGTGTATATACAAGCCCTTCGTCGCTTTCCGTAACTGTTATTTCCACAGTGTAAACCGTTTTGTCGGCAGTTATTCCTTTATCATCATTGCTCGTCTCGGTAACTTTATAAATATGAATGCCGGGGTTTTTGTAGACGATCGAGCCGAAGTTAAACGCTGCGGGTTCACCTGCCGCGGGTTTTGTGACTGTCACGGTTCTCGAACCTTCCAGCTTATCGGGAACATCGGTTCCTTCGGTGGTCTCCTCAAGAGTGAACTCAAACTCATCAGTATCGGCCCACTCGCGGCCCGTCAATGTTTTTGTGCCCTTGATCTCGGCCGTGGTATCGGGCGTGCCGATGTAAACCGTGCCGTTGTTTCCTATGCCTCCGCCGTTCGTGCCGCCATGGTTTCCGGTGATTTTTATGGCGGCGGGTACAGCCGACGCGCCGGGAGCTGAAATTGTGTATAAGTGCGTTTGACTGCCGCCCTTCACAAAGCCGGAATAATTAACCGACTCTTTTGTCTCAGCGTCGATCCAGTCATAGCGCGTTCCGTCGTACATATAGCCCGAAACGTAATACTTCATCGTAGTGTCCATTGGTTGACCCGCACCGCCTGTGACCTCAGTGCTTGCAAAAAAGTCGCTGGGATGATCGTCTTCGCCGGCTGTGTTTTCATAGATCGCCGCGCCGTCTGTCTGATAAATATATGCCTGCGAGGTGTGGCATCCGGCGTAACCCCCGCCTCTTCCGGCGGAGTTTCCGGTAATTTCCGTTGTGCCGTTCAGATGCAGTATTCCGGTATCGAAAGTATCTGTTCCCATGGGACGCGTGCCGTTTACATAAAATCCGCCGCCGCTGTACACGCCGTATTCGCCGTGACCTCCGGCTGTATTATCCGTGATCTGTCCTTTGTTTATATCCGCCTCGGTGGTGGACTGCACATAGATTCCGCCGCCGCAGTGATAAGCGGTGTTTTGGGTCACGGTTCCGTCGTTCATTTCAAAATGCTCGGGAGTTTCGCCGTCTACCATACTGTCATAGTCAGTATAATTTCTGCCGCCGACTATAACTCCGCCGCCCGCGCCGGCGCTGTTGCCGGAAATAGTACCGCCGTTCATAACCGCGCTCGCTTCCTTGATTATCGCTATTCCGCCGCCTCCGCCGCCGTCGCTATCGGTGTTGGCGTTCATATCCGACGCGGTGTTGTTTTTAATTTCTCCGTCAGTGATAGTCAAAGTGGTTCCTTTTCCCTCAACCAAAATACCGCCGCCGTGATACGCGGAGTTATTGCTGACTTCGCCGCCGCTTAGTTCAACGGCCGATCCGCCTTTCGCGTATACCGCGCCGCCGAGCGCGTAAGAACCATTGTTTATATTGTTTCTCAGCACCGCGTCCTTGCCGATAATAAGTTTGGCGCCGCTTCCTGTGACCTCGATGATCGGGTTCTTCGCCTCAACGCGCTGATCTCTGTAACCGTCAAGAATTATGTTTGACAGCGTGAGCGTTGTGCCCGATCCGCTTACTTTTACCATAGTTCCTGTGAACATCGGATCGCGCATGATCGGATAATCTTTAAGCACTCCCATATCCCATGCATCGGTTGATGTTACTTCGATCGTGCCCAAAACATAAATCTTATCATCCGCTGTTTTGTTTTCTATTGCCTTAAATTTCTCTATCGCTTCGCCTAAAGTCTTGACCGGTTTTTCCGCCGTTCCTTCATTATCGTCATTGGCGCCATCGCCGCCGACAAAAATACCTTTTTGTTCAAGTTTTTGAGCTATAACATTGCCGTCTGCGTCTTTTTTGATCTCGATATTCGCGTTAGCGCCCTTTACTATGATTTTTTTAAGTATATCATTGTCTATTGTCTTTCCGTTCGCATTGATCAGCGTCACAGGACCCGTACCGTTGTTAAGATTGTCAGCCCCTTCGGCAAGCGTCACGGTCATAACGTCCGCGAGGCTCAGATCATCGCCGGCAGTCAAAGACTTACCGCTAGCCAACGTAACATTATTAACGGTTACATTTCCGGAAAGAGTTACACTGTCTCCCTTAGTAAAATCAATATTTTCGACCTTTGCGCCGTCTGAAATATATATTTTGCCGGCTGTTCCGTTGGTTATATTCTTGACTTCCGCGCCGTCTGAAACATTAACGGTTCCCGCAAAAATTGAGCCGGGAACAATACTGTTTACGCTGACACCGGAATTGATAGACAAATTACCGGCATTTTTAATTGTGCTAATATTACCTTTTTTATCCGCCGTATTAATAAAAATTACATTACCATTACTAATGTCAAACGCTGCGCTGCTTTTCTCTTTAACCGAATGTCCGTTTAAATCAAATTCAATAGTAGAACCACTAGCATCGACACTAACATCTTCAATAGCGGTAGCTCCAATACCGTCATCATCGCCGACGATCAGTTTTACTTTTTTTACATTATTATCATCAGCAGACGCGTTTTCAATAGCATCGTTTATGCTATTGTAACTTGTGTTATCGGTCTCGGCAATTTTGCGATTAGGATTTGCTGCGGTAAGACAATATATAGCTTTTTCATTATCATACCAAAGCCGATCTGTAGTTAAATCGTCACTTATAATATAACCCGTACTGTCGATCCACACATAATCATCAAATTTTGCGTCAGGTTTCAAATTATCGTGCATTTTTGATGCAGCAGGAAATTCAAGGTGTCCAAAATATTGTGGGAACCACAAGTCATTTCCCAAACTGAACCACGGTTCGTACGAACTGTTATATTTGGCAGTATTTCCATATACCGCGCAAGTCTCATCAACTGTTAAGTAAATTGTGGTTGCCCACGAATTATATTGTCCGTTGTCTCTTGCGACAATACCGCCGGATTTGTTGCCTGTATTCCCGGTAATAACCGTATTCTTTAAATCAGCTCGCGTCGGGTAGCTATCATTATTTGAATACAACTCCAAACCGCCTGCAGCAAAATATGATTCTGCTGCTTCCGCAATATTATCTTCAATGCGGCAACCGTCTAAAAATATGTTAGTGCGTTCCGCCACTAATGTTCCGTAAGTTTTGGACCTATTGTTTGAAATAACACAATCCTTAAAAACAACCTTTTTTTCATTATCTTTCAAGATAAAATCAATTGCAGCGTTTCCTCCCGTATTCTTATTAAATACACAATCAACGGCTTCAAAGTCGGATGAATCTACATATACAGCGCTTACTCCCTGTGGGTTTTCATTATTCGAAATATGAACGTGCTTAAGATTGATTGTGCTGCCGACAGCGCACAGCGCGGCTTCATAAGTGGCGTTGCCTGTGATACCTTTATTTTCGCATATTTCAATATAAGCGTCATCTTCGGTTAATCCGTCAACTGTTTTAAGTGTGGAATCCTTGACATAAAAAGCACTACCGGACGCACCGCTATTATTAAAAGTATTATTGTTAACAGAGCAGCCTTTACCTAATGTCACTGTGCTATTGCTAACCGCCGCAATACCTCCTCCGCCGCCGGTTGTACCTAATCCGATTTCAGTAGCGCAGTTTTTGCTGACCAAAGTGTTTTCAAGAGTCAAATTTGAGCCGTTCAAATATATTCCGGCACCCTGCCTAGCACTGTTTTCGGTTATCTCAATATTATTGAGGATTATATTCGCTCCGTCGCTTGCGTAGATCGCGCCGCCAAGATATTGACTTAATCTGTCCATGTCCGCGCCGGTGAGGGTGCCTTTGGTTTCGGCGGTGCTTTTGATGGTTACGGTTCCGCCGGTTATTGTGAGGATTGTTTTTGCCGGATCTTCGGGCGTGATCTTGTGGCCCTGCATGTCCAGAGTATAACTCTTTCCATCAGATGTCAAATTTTCTGATACGTCTTTCAAAAGAATTATTGTCTGATCGGCAGCATCGTCCACAGCCTCGATCGCCAGCTGCAGCGTATCGTACTCGGTTCCGCCTATACTCGCCGCGTTTCCGGCATCGGCCGCGCCGACGTCGTTCGGGGCTGCGTTAACTAAAACTATACCCCCCCCCCCGACAGCATTGTGAGCATCATCGTGAAGCTGACAACAAGTGCCGACAAACGCCGGCGCCTTAACATAAATCTTTTCATAAAAACGCCTTCTTTCAAATAATAGATAATATTTAGAAATTATATAAAATTCAAATGAAATGTTGTGTGCAGTTTGTTAAAGTCCGGCGGCATACAAGAATATGCCGCCGTTTTTATTATGCCTAATCCAAAATGTATGCCGTCACGGCATTAGTATATTGGCGCCTGTTTGCCTCGCCCCTTGAGGAGAGATGTCAGGCGCAGCCTGACGGAGATGGGTTAACATAGGGATTCGGAATACAAACCCCTCTCAGTCGCCTTCGGCGCCAGCTCTCCCCAAGGGGCGAGCCTTTTATCATCCGCCCGGGCCTGGTCCCTAGGTCCTATTCCCTAGTTGCTGCCATATACCGAGGCTTCCTCGCCGGCGCTGCCGGCTGTGGACCATTCTTTTTCAAGCTCCGCCCAGTTGCGCGGCTCTTTTATTCCGGTCCATGTCTCATTCGAGGCCGCGTCCGCTCTCTCATAGTCGTGCGAGTTCGTCGCCTCCTGTACTGCCGTGTAGTACCATGCGCTCGTGTCGCTGTTGTC